>JANXLO010000004.1 GCA_025355115.1 Chthonomonadaceae bacterium | reverse complement strand
CCGCCAGTTCGAAGTCCTTCCGCAGCACGATGGCGCCGGTCGGGCAGGCGTCCTGGCAGAAGCCGCAGAAGATGCACCGGATCATGTTGATCTCGTATTTGACCGCGTACCGCTCGCCCGGCGAGTGGCGATTCTCATCCGTGTTCTCGTCCGCCTGCACGTAGATGCAGCGGGCGGGGCAGGCTCCTGCGCAGAGGCTGCAGCCGATGCACTTCTCCAGGCCATCATCGTATCGGGTGAGGACGTGCCTCCAACGGCTGCGTGCGTACTGCTCGCGCCGCTCCTCCGGGTACTGTATCGTCTCCGTAGGCTTGATCTTGAGCTGCTGCTCCACATAGTGCCGCATAGTGATGCCGAAGCCTGTCGCCAACGCCTTTGCGCCCGAGATCGGCTCGGTCACGGCAAGCTTAGTCTGGTTCATGCGCGTCGTGAGAGTGTTCAGAAAACCCATGGCGTTATGACCTTCTCGTTTCATCACCACGCAGAACGATCGGCTTGAGATCTATGAGTCTGCCGGAGTTGCCCGCCTTGATCTTCTCCTGAAGTTTGATGATCCCGTAGATGAGCGCATCTGGGCTGGGAGGGCATCCGGGGACGTAGACATCAACCGGAACGATTTGGTCGACGCCCTGGATGATGGCATAGTTGTTATAGACGCCGCCAGAGGAGGCGCAGGCGCCCATGCTGATAACCCATTTGGGGTTCGGCATTTGGTCGTATATCTGGCGCAGTATGGGGCCCATTTTTGTCGAGACTCGCCCCGCGACGATCATGACGTCCGCCTGTCGGGGCGAAGCGCGGAACACCTCCGCGCCGAATCGACTCAAATCAAAGCGCGCGGATGCCGAGGCCATCATTTCGATGGCACAACATGCAAGCCCGAAGGTGAGCGGCCATAAGCTATTACGCCGCGCCCAGTTCACCACCTCGTCCATTTTGGCAAGCACAAAGGGCGATCCGCCCGGCCCGACGGAAGGGGTAGGGGTCGCGGAGTCGTGCAGAGAGATTTCAGCAATCGTGCGGGGCATAAAATCCCCTCCTTTATCATAATCGAACGTCAACGTGCAGAGCCGTGCCCTTCACTACGTTCTTTTTTTCACAAACTCATTGTACCGCATAATCTGCTTCGCGCTGTCATTAGACGCCAGCACGAGCGGCGGACTGAAGCGCATCACTGAGCTCGCGGTCACCGGGTTCGACAAGCACACTGCGGCTGGCGTCGCTTTCGATAAGGACGGTTGGCACTTTGCCGGAGCCGCCGTTGATCTCTCGCATGGCTGCTTCCGCGCTCGGTGTTTTTTCGATGTCTATCTCAATGTAGGGCAGGCCGGAGCGCTGCAGAATGCGGCGCGATCGAGTGCAGTCCGGACACCAGCCGGTGATATAAGCGACGATAGTGAGAGCCAATGAGAAGCGTCCTTTCGCCAGGTCTGCTTCTATTTACGAGCGCCGGGGGCAGGGGTTCCTGCTGGGCGAATGGCAGCGGTCGCCCCAAGCTCTTGCAGTGAGCGCCGGACCGCATCGGCTTTCCGCTGAGGAAGTGACGATGCGACGATGAGGGGCGCGGTGGGACTGGCCGCTTCGATCAGTCTTCGTGCCTCTGGGAGTGTAATCATCATTAAACTTTGAATTTTGAACGCCAGATCGTTCTCCTGCCTTCGGTCGATGGCGAGTAGGACGACGTTATAGTCCTGCAGCATAGCGTCCGCAGCTTCGTTGCTCGCGGCGGCGATTTTTTGCGTGACGTCAGCGGCGACTTTCAGAGGACGGTTGCACTTGTCGCAGACGTATCGAGTCAGGTTTACGGGAACGCGATGCTCTGATTGGCAGGCCTGACAGACAATGGTACGGACCGGCACGGGCTCGCCATCCATGAAATGAACGGTTCGATGACAGTGCTCACAGTCGAAATCGGAATTCTGCTGCTCGACAAAGTGGTTCTCCGTATCGCAGTAGGGGCAGGCGAATGCAACTCCCACAACCTTCTTCGCCTCGAAGCTGCGTTGAGCGGCCACGCCAAGGATGGCGATCCCAGCAAACATGCCAATTCCACACGCGACACGGGTCAAGAGACGCATGTTTTCGGGAACATATTTGGTGAAGTAGAGCAGGACGGCGCAGAGCAGGATGAGCGCAATGCCGACTAGCGCGGAACCGAACGACTCCGTCCAGGTCACCTCTCTTACCTCATTCAGCGAGGTTGAGCCTTTTGCCATGCGTATCTCCTAATCTTGATTACTGGTTGGTTCAGTATAACGAGCGGGGGGACGGTCTGTCAAGCGTCCTGCGTGAATAGCTCACTCGAAGCGTCGAAGCCCAAAGCGAATTACGCCTGTCCATCTGGCTCCGGCAGCCAGGGAGATGAGGCCAGCGTCGATGCCGCGCTGTGCAAGATTGACGGCGTCCGTAGTGCAGGTATAGGGCTCAAGCGCGATGACGGGCGAACTTTCTGGCGCGTAGAGCACCCACTCTCGGAACTGTCCATCCGCGGCGATGAATATCTCCAGTCCGGTTGCGGGGTCACGCAGCCCGCCTTCGCTCCACCCCTCCGCGTTGGCCACCACTTCTGTAAAGACGTGGTCGTAAGCACGGCGGTTCAGAGGGCGATGGCGGCGAAGGTCATACATCTCCGCATCCTGCGTCACCGGAATCACCGCGCCCGTCGGCATAAGTTTGTCGAGCTCCCACACCGCTGCAGCCGGCACATGCACTTCGGCTCCGCCGCGCTCTTGGGACGTGATGGCTGATAGCCCGGAGGGCAGCTTTACGCCGGGGCGCAGCGCGGCAGGGAACCAGGGATGAATTCCAAAGCCCATGGGCAGGATTTTGGAGCCGGTGTTGGCGACCTGTGTGCGCATTTCAAGAGCGCCATTATGGAGGCAGTAGGCGACAGTCAAACGGCAGGGGAAGGGATACTGCTCGAATATCTCCGGGTCGGCATCCAACTGAAGAAACGACGTGACAGTTGCCCCGTTTTCGTCGGCGACGGCGGATTCGACCGTCCATTGCTTGTCCGCGACCAGCCCATGAATGGCCTGTCCCGCGCCCTTATCCCACCCGGTGGCCATTAGCCTGTCCATACGATACGTCTCGCCCTCAAAGGTGTAGACGCCGTCTCGAACACGGTTTGGAAAGGGAAACA
>JANXLO010000747.1 GCA_025355115.1 Chthonomonadaceae bacterium | reverse complement strand
AGGGACAGGGAAATGGCGGCCTGAAAAAAGGGTATGCATTACTAGGCGGTACGTCTTATCACGCCTGGCAGATTGCGATTCCTTATCCCCAGCCATCGAGCGGTCTAAACGATGGGTCTCAGTTGCTTTGCAGAATGCTCGGCTGCCGGAATCCGCGGCTGGACAGTCTGTGTGCTAGACATCCTGCACAGCGATACTGTTCCCGAAACTTAACTGCACGAATGCGTCCATGGCTTAGCCGCACTACCCGCTCCGCTCCCGATGCAGGATGCGGGTGGGAAGACAGAACGGCGGCAGCATCGTCAGGTCCATCCCGGTCAGCTCCAGCACCTGCGCCCTGAACCAGACCTCGAACGGCTCCTGCGAGACGGCAAGCTCCGCGAACACCTCCGTCGGGTCGGGTGTCTTCAGATAGACGATGACCAGATCGCCCTGGGCGGTGGGCTGCAGAAACCAGCTTTCGCTGGTGACGGTTCGGTGGGATCGATCGTGCGCCGTCCTATGCTCCTCCGTAAGCTCCCTGATGAATCGCTCCAGAACGAGACGCTTCCCCGGCAGGAGTGGAAACACAATTGCAGCCTCGGTATCGGTCATTGGGGAGTTCCTTCGTGCTGTATTGTCTCGGGTTTTCCGTCATGCGCCTCCTTGCGCATCGCCCAAGTTAGGATACGCCGAGAAAACTTGCAGAAGGGTTACATTGACATTAACGTGAGGTTACAATTCGAGAAAAACGGAGTAGAGGCCACTATTTAGGTTACGAAACCAGCCTGATTCAGCTGCCGGTGGAGCAGTAGCGGCGGACTCCCTGGCCCCAGGCAAGCATGGCGACGCCGAGAAACAGCAGACCGAGGCAGGGGGATAGGGCTCCGAGAAGAGGCGTCGCGCCGGGCCGCTGAAGGATCACATTCAGAGGGAGAATGTTCGCGCAGGCCAGCGGGACGACGAACGTAAAGAAGATTCGGAACCAGGGACGATAGATGTCCAGCGGGTATTGCGCCGTCTGAGTTCCGCCATGCGTGAGTATGTTGGCTATCTCCAGCGACTCGATCGTCCAGAACGACATCGACGCCTGAAGCAGAAACAGGCCGACGAAGAGGCAAGTTCCGCCTGCAGTCGCCCCGATAAGCAGCAGAGCCTTTCCCGGCGACCAGACGACTCCCACCGTGTGCGCTCCCCACAGCATTATAGGAAGGGCCTGTAAAATACGTCCGAGCCGCATCAGCGAGACTTCGCTGCCGAGGACTTGCAGCAGAGTACTGCGCGGCCTCAGGAGCAGACGGTCGAAATCTCCGGATTTGACCAGGTTTGGGAAGGTGTCCAGACCTCGCGCGAACATTTCCGTGAGGGCGAACGCCATATTGATGACGGAGTAGAAGAGCGCGATCTCAGCAAGGCTCCAGCCCTGTAGGCTGCCAAATCGGGCGAACATCGCCCAGATTCCCAGAAACTCGATAACCGTCGTGAAGAAGAATCCTATGGTCATCATCACGAATGAGGCGCGGTACTGCATCTGCGCACGGATCGAGATTCCAAGATAGTGCAGGTAGAGCTTCCAGGAGTCGTTCATGTTATTAGCCTCCCTGCGCCACGAGCCGGCGGGTTCCCCTGGCCAGCAGTGTGCGACCTGCGACGATGAAGGCGGCGGTCCAGAGCAGCTGAATCCCGAACTCCGGAACCGCCTGCAACGGAGCCACCTGCCCAAGATAGACTCGGAAAGGAAGATCCATCATTCCTCGAAACGGCAGAAAATGCAGCAGAGGCTGCATCCAGGCGGGCCAAAAGGCGAGCGGCAAGAGCATCCCCGAGAAGACGTAGACGAGGGGCAGCACGGCCCGCTGTATTCCCTCCCCGGTGAGCGTCCAGAAAAGGGAGACGGTGACGAGCATCATGAAGGCGCAGTTCAAAACCACTGCGCCGCATGTGGTCAGAAGCCAACCAAGCCCCGAAGCGAGCGATGGCGGGGTCTGCATGCCCAGAAAAAGCATGGCGAGGGCGATGACCGGAACCGAGCGCAGCAGAGTCGGCGCAACGCGCATCGCGAAGGCGCGGCAGTACCAGTGCCAGTAGAGATCGAGGGGACGGACGAGCTCATAGGAGACGTTGCCACTTCGCAGCATATTCTGCACGTCCGAATCGAGGTTCCAGGGCAGCAGTCCGAGCATAGCCTGCCCGAGCCATATGTAAGTCACTATGTCGACATAGGACATCGGCTGTGGATGCGCGGAGGAGCGGTAGAACGCCTGGAAGATCATGACCCGAATGAGCCCGAAGAAAAGCTGAGTTCCTATGCCTGCGGCCGCCGCGGCCCGATACTGTAGCAGGACGCGGAATCGGGCCCCGATGAGGGCGAGGTAGCCTTTCACGCCGCCTGCTCTCTGTAGAGGCGGGCGATGATCTCCTCGATGGGGGGATTCTGGACGAACAGGTCACGGACTGGATAGCGTGCGGTCAGACGGCTGATGAGGAGCGCGGTCGGGACGCGGGCGGGGTCGAAGCGCAGGGTGACACGCCGCCCGTCACGACGGAGAATTTCGGCGTCAGGATCCTCCAACTCAAGAGTCTCGTCCTCTAGATCGAGGATGAGCCAGTGCTCGCGGGTGACTCGGTCTCGGAGTGCATCGAGCGTACCATCGGAGAGAATACGCCCGCCGCCGATCACGATGACTCTGGTGCAGAGCGCCTCGATGTCGTCCATGTCGTGGGTCGTAAGGATGACGGTGACACCACGCTCACGGTTGAGATGCTGCACAAATTCGCGGACGGCGAGCTTGGAGACGGCGTCCAGGCCGATAGTCGGCTCGTCCAGAAACAGAATTGGAGGCTCATGCAGCAGTGAAGCGGCGAGGTCGCAGCGCATACGTTGCCCGAGGCTGAGTTGGCGCACCGGGGTGTCGAGCAGATCGCCCAGGCTGAGCCTCTCCGTCAGTTCAGCGAGCATAGCCTTATAGCGGACGGCAGTGACTCCGTAGATGTCTCGCAACAGCTCGAGCGACTCCACGACGGGAAGGTCCCACCAGAGCTGAGTCCGCTGTCCGAATACGACGCCAAGCTGCTTTACATGGGCTGTACGCTCCTTCCACGGAACGCGCCCCAATACTTCACACCGCCCGGAGGTAGGCACCAGAATCCCCGCCAGTGTCTTCACTGTCGTAGATTTGCCCGCGCCATTCGGACCAATATAGCCGACGAGTTCGCCCGCCTGAAGCTCGAACGAGACGCCGTCCAGCGCCTGCACCGTCCGATGCGTCCGCTTCACCAACCCGCGCACAGCGCCCCACATACCCGCCTGCCGCTCCGCTACCTCGAAGGTCTTGACCAGATTTTCCACCACGATATGGGCCATCAGCCGTCCAATCTCTTTCTGATCTTCTGTCGAACTTCATAGAGTGTGAGTTAAGGGTGCATTGCCTCGCAGCACATTAATCTCATCCTGATAGCGAGGAAACCCTTATCCACGACACGTAAAAAGCTACACCGAGGTGCTGCACAAGGACAGCAGCGCCCCACGCTCGCCGACTTCCAGTTCGCCTACAGCGCGGCGGGCAACGTCAGCACCCGGACGAACTCGATGGCACGATCACAACTTTAGACTACGAAGCGGGCGACCAGCGTTCGGCTGCGTAGCGTAGCATGGAAAAACGAACTATTTTACCCATTTTTGGCCGACAGGTCGTTGCCACCCGTCCAAGTGCAGGAATCGTCATGAGCGGCAACGATTCTGCCTTGACAGAGCGTATATAGATGTGGTACTCTAGCGTTTCGTGTCTTTAGATTAGGAGGGTACTCCATTTGAAGGAAATTCAGGGCCGCACCAAGCAAACCCACCACATCACCGAAATCCCCAGCCTCGTTGAACTCCAACTCAATTCCTACCAGTGGTTCCTCGAAGAGGGACTTCATGAACTGTTCGCAAGCTTCTCACCGATCTATGATTTTACCAACCAGACATCCATCTCCCTGACCGACTTTACGCTCGGAGAGCCGAAGTACTCCCTTGAGGAGTGCCGCGATCGTGACATGACGTTCGAGGCCCCGATAAAATCCAAAGTCCTTCTCAGGCAAGCCAACAAAGAAGAGATTGAAAGCGAAGTCTACCTCGGCGACCTGCCCCTGATGACGGACAAAGGCACGTTCATCATCAACGGAGCCGAGCGCGTCGTCGTGAGTCAGCTGGCCCGCTCTCCCGGCGTCTATTTCAAGGACAGCCTCGACTTCTCCGGCAAAGTCCTCTTCTTCGCCACCATAATCCCCCAGGAGGGGGCGTGGGTGGACGTGGAGACCGATAACAATAGCCAGGTCACCGTCCGCATCGGACAGACCCGCAAGTTCCCGCTGACGACGCTGCTCCGCGCGCTCAATGCGTTCCCGCAGGCCTGCCCGCCGCTCGTGATGTCCATTCAGGCGATGCTGGATCGTCTGTGGATCTACAAGACGGTGGAGACCTTCGACGAGGAAGGCAAGCCGCTTCCCTCACGCACCGAGAAGGATTTCTTCCTGGCGATGCGGCTCCGTGAGCCCGTCGTCGACAAGAAGACCGGCGTGATCGTCGCCGAAGAGGACACGATCGCCACCGAGGAGTTTCTCAAGGAGCTCGCGGAGAAGGTCGGCCCCAACACCGTCATCAAGGCCTACAGCCGCATCAACGGTACCACGGACATTCTGAACATGTTCTCGACCCGCCAGATCCTGGTGAGCCCCGATGCCGAGCACCTGCTGCACAAGCGACCGACCGCCGAAGTGATCGACGAGAAGGGCAAAGTCCTCGTCAAGCCCTATCAGTTGATCGCGGACAAGACGACCGCCAACAACGTCGCCAAGACGATCGCCAAGCTGCCCGTGCAGGAGCTTGAAGTGCTCGCCGTCAACAAGTACGTTGAGGCCACGCTCGATCAGGACGTCGCCACCGACACCGAGTCGGCGATGCTGGACATCTACCGCAAAATCCGGCCCGGCGATCCCGCGACGCTCGAGTCTGCCCGCAGTCTTATTCAGAACATCTTCTTCGACGCCCGACGCTACGACATGGCGAAGGTCGGCCGGTTCAAGATGAACAAGAAGCTCGGGGTGCAGATGCCCCTTACGGCTCGTTCTCTGACCAAGGAAGACCTGATCAGCATTCTGCGCTACATCATCAACCTGAATGCAGGCGAAGGCAGCACGGACGACATCGATCACCTGGAGAACAAACGCATCCGCAGTGTGGGCGAACTGCTCACCTCGCAGCTGCGCATGGGATTCCTCAGGATGGAGAAAGTCGCCAAGGAGCGCATGACCAGCCTCGACAACGACAACATCATCCCGCAGGTGATTTTGTCCGTCAAGCCGATCAGCGCCTCCATCAAGAGCTTCTTCGGCTCGTCCCAGCTATCGCAGTTCATGGATCAGACCAACCCGCTCGCGGAGCTCGTCTCCAAGCGTAGGCTGTCGGCCCTCGGGCCGGGCGGCCTCTCGCGGCAGAGCGCCAAGCTCGAAGTTCGCGACGTCCACGAGAGCCACTACGGTCGAATATGCCCCATTGAGACGCCTGAAGGCCCGAACATCGGACTCATCGGCGCTATGGCGGTGTTCGCTCGGGTCGATGTCTACGGCTTCCTGGAGGCTCCCTACCGCAAGGTGGCGAACGGCATAGTTACCGACGAGATCCAGTGGATGACGGCTGACGTCGATCACCGCTTCCACATCGCTCCCGCGAACGTGAAATCCGACGAGAAGGGCAAGATCAGCGAAGCCGAGGTGCAGGTGCGCTTCGAGGGATCCTATCCGCTCGTCAAGCCGAACAAAGTTCAGTATATGGACGTGGCTCCGGTGCAGCTCATCTCCGTCGCGAC
>JANXLO010000745.1 GCA_025355115.1 Chthonomonadaceae bacterium | reverse complement strand
GCAGACGGGTGCTGCGAGCTCGATGTGTCCCATTCGTTCGCGGCGCACTTTGCTGCGCGTCACTTCGACACCGCAACGCTCGCAGACGATGCCCTTGTACTTGACCTTTTTATAGCGCCCGCAGTGGCACTCCCAGTCCTTTACAGGCCCGAAAATGCGCTCGCAAAACAGCCCGTCGCGCTCTGGACGGAACGTGCGGTAGTTGATGGTCTCCGGCTTCTTCACTTCGCCGTAGGACCAGGTGCGTATCTCATCCGGTGAGGCTATGCCAATGCGTATCTTAGAAAACGTACTTGCGTCCGCCATTGTATCTAATCCTCCGATATCTCGCCGCGACGGGATCGCTCTCCTGCCTCCAATTTGAGGTGGGAGAGGACTCTGCCCGTCTTGCCCATATGTCAAGCCAATGCCAAGTCACGTAATATGTCAGAAGTAAGGAGGCCCGCTCCGCTCGCGGCCTAACGCCCCGGCCCCTTTGATAAGGGGAGCCGGGGGTCAGGGGTTCACGCGATCAAGCCACTAGAACGGAAGGTCTCGCTCCGGGTCCGACCGCATCTTCTTTGCCTCTCGGCGAGCGGCGGCCTTTGCGGGGTTCTCGTGCGGGTCGATGTCGTCGTCCCGGTCGCGCAGGTCGATCTCTTTGTCCTGCTCGTCTAGCACGGTGACTTTCAGGCCCAGACTTTGAAGCTCGTTGACCAGGATTTTGAACGATTCAGGAACGCCTGGCTCCAGAATGTTGTCTCCTTTGACGATGCTCTCGTAGGTCTTCACACGTCCCAGGACGTCGTCCGACTTAATCGTAAGGATCTCCTGAAGCATGTACGCCGCGCCATAGGCCTCCAGCGCCCACACTTCCATCTCTCCAAACCGCTGCCCTCCGAACTGAGCTTTGCCGCCGAGGGGCTGCTGCGTGACCAGAGAGTAGGGGCCCGTCGAGCGGGCGTGGATCTTATCGTCCACGAGGTGGTTGAGCTTCAGCATGTAGATGACGCCGACCGTCACCGGCATGTTGAACTGGTCGCCGGTCAATCCGTCGCGGAGAACCGTTTTCCCTGTGAGCGGCTCATAGCCTACTCGCGCCCAGACGTTCGCCTGAACCCGATCGACGATCTGAGCGAGGTCGTATTTCGGCGCGGGGACCGCGACGGCATCTTTGCTCTTCTCGGCTTCGGAGCCAGCGGGGAGGGCAGGCGCCTCCTCCGTCTCCGCCGAGGGAGCCGCTACGATCCGGGCCACATCTTCGAGCTGCTCGTTATCGAGCGTGGAGAGATGCTCACGAAGCTGCTCCAGCATGATGCTGGTATCGGTGTTCGGGGCAAACTCCATTTCGAGTTTGAGCTCGCTGGCGATATAACTCTTCAGCGCGCTCTCCCGGAAGTAGACACCCAGGCGGGCCATCTGCTCCAGAATTTCGCGTTCCGTCGAGCCTTCGAAGGCGGGGTTCACGAACGTGCAGTCGAGGTGCCGTCCGACATACCCGAGATGCGTCTCGAGGATCTGCCCGATGTTCATTCGTGACGGGACGCCGAGCGGGTTCAGAACGATGTCCACCGGAGTTCCGTCGGGGAGGAATGGCATATCCTCCTGCGGCAGGATCTTGGAGATGACGCCCTTGTTGCCGTGGCGTCCGGCCATCTTGTCGCCTTCCATGATCTTGCGCTTCTGAGCGATGTAGACACGGACGAGCATGTTCACGCCCGCCGGCAGTTCGTCCGGCGCGAGGCGCAGCAGGTCGCCGTCCTCCAGATCACGCATGGAGGCGTCGGGGCGCTTACAGTAGTTGTAGATGTGCTTGTCGCGTGAGCCCTGGTACTTGAAGCGGCTGAACACCTTGACATCCACAACACGCCCGCCATTACCGTGCGGAACGCGCAGTGAGACGTCGCGGGTCTCCTCGGCCTTTTTGCCGAAGATGGCGATGATGAGCCTCTCTTCCGCAGTCAGTTCGCCCTGGCCTTTGGGAGCGACTTTGCCGACCAGAATGTCCTCCGGCCGCACATCTGCACCGACCCGGATAATCCCGTTCTCGTCGAGGTCCTTGAGCATGTCCTCGCCGATGTTGGGGATGTCGCGGGTGATTTCCTCCGGCCCGAGTTTGGTGTCCCTGGCTTCGATATCGAACTCCTCGATGTGTATCGAGGTGAAGATGTCGTCCTTGACGAGCCTCTCGGAGAGGAGGATGGCGTCCTCGTAGTTGTAGCCGCCCCAGGGCATGAAAGCGACAAGCACGTTCTGGCCGAGCGCGAGCTCGCCCAGGTCGGTGCAGGGGCCATCCGCCAGAACCTGTCCCTGCCGAACCCTCTGTCCCTTGTTGACGATGGGCCGCTGGGTGATGCAGGTCGAGTTGTTGGAGCGCAGCAG
>JANXLO010000732.1 GCA_025355115.1 Chthonomonadaceae bacterium | reverse complement strand
GAGGACGGTGGGAACCGTGATGTGGCAGTAGTTTCCGTCCATACGGAAAGGCAGTGGCTCGCGGGAAGGGGCGAGATAGACCTGCGTCGGAGCGGCGTCGGTGCGAATGGCGACGCTGACCTGATTGACCGGCGTGGCGTCCTCGATGAACTCGTTGGTGGCGGTGCGGCGCGTCGGCGTGAAATGGACGAGGTGCGCCACCAGACGGTTCTCGGCCTTCTGGCGCAGGAGGGCGATCTCCATGCCCGGCGGCACATTCGCGACGGTTTTGACCAGCGGCTCCGGCAGCAGTTTCGCCAGCAGACGCGCGACGATCTCTTTGTAGATATAGAAGGCGTCTTCGCGATAGCCCCGGAAGATCGCGGCGTAGGCGTAGGCGGCCTTGTTGTCCGGGGAGACGACGGCGACCGGGAAGCCCGTCGGCTTATCGACCGGGGTCTGCGCGTGGGAGGAGAAGTGCTCGGGAGCGCGGTTGAAGTAGGGCTGCCAGACCTCCCCAAAGACCTGCACGCCGTTCGCCGCCTCGACATAGGAGCCAGCGCGATAGTTGACGAACTCGGTTTCCGGCAGTCCTGCTCCCAGCAGAGAGCCGAGCTTCATGTAAGAGGGTGTCCACGGGCAGGGCTGCTTGTAGTGAACTGGTGAGTTGGGCAACGCGAACCTGCCGTCCTCCAGAGTGGCTTCATGAGTGAAGAGCACCGCGCCGCCGTTTCGTCGGTAGGCCGTCAGCTTCGCCTTCATCGCCTCGTCCAGAACTCCCTTATCGGGAATGATGACCACCTTGTACCGGTTCAGGTTGTCGCGATCCGGCGTCTCTCCGTTCCACTGGTGCTTCAGAGAGAGCAGGCAGGCTGCAGCCCCCTCAATGCTGGCATCGATCTTGACGAGTCCCCGGCTGTCCTGCTCCCCGCTGAGTGCCTCCTTCGACTCCGGCAGCAGGAGCACCGCGATGTCGGCGAGAGGCTCTGCCCCTCGACAGTACGTCTCCATCGCCTCCACCTTTGCATACGTCTCCCCAATGACCTGATACGCGCCGCGATCGAGCGTCCCGCGCGGATGCAACTGATCCCCGATGTTCACCACGCCGCCCGCCGCGAGAATCGTCGCCGCCTCATAGTCCAGCTGAGGGACGGTCTTTAGACCGCCAAAATCGGCCCAGGACTTGTGGAACCGAGCCGTCATTCCCTGGATGGGCCGGGGATAGGTGCGGACAACGCGGGAGTGGGTCGGGAAGTAGAGATAGCCCCACCCGCCTGTGGTCAGCGATTCAATTTCGAGCTGAGTCAGCGTGTCGAGTTCGCGATGCACATTAGGTGTTACGCGGCTGTTGAAGAAAATCGTCGAGTTGGGATTCAGATCTCTGCAGAGCTTCGCCAGTCTTGTTGTATACTCGCGCAGGATCGCGAACGTCTGGCGGCGATGCGCGGCGACATCGTTGCGATGTGAGCCGAGTCGGGCGAGGCACTTCTCGCAGAAGCAGCCGGGGTCGGGCGGATAGTAGCACATGTCGTAGAAGATGCCGTCGGCCTTGTAGTCGCGGAGCACTTCCTCCGTCTGCGCGGCCAGATAGTCGATGTACTCTTTGTTGCCGAGGCACATCTGATACCAGCTAGCCTGCGATGCGTTCGGGCCCCATAGTTTGCCGTCCTCCAGTCGTACCACGAGATCGGGGCGGGACATGCCCATATGCTGATCCACGCGCGCCGAGATGTAGACAGGGGC
>JANXLO010000666.1 GCA_025355115.1 Chthonomonadaceae bacterium | reverse complement strand
CGGATGCGGCGCAGATCGCACGAAGCTGGGATTTTCAAGGCATTTGCCGTCTAGCTTTTGCTAGCAAGTTCAGAACACAGCGTGTCATCGAGGTCGAAAGTCTTCGTCTGTTACTGGATAAGTACCAGGTTGCAGTCGATGCGCAGGAGATGGCCGAGCGTCTCTTTGCCTACTGGCGCGCACCGACAGTCTACGAGGACGCAAATCGCTTCCTGCTCCGCAACGCGCTGCCCGTCTGTCTCGTCTCCAACATCGATACTGCCGACTTGACCGCGGCCTGCCTTCACGCCGGATGGAGTTTCGACCACGTGGTCACAAGCGAGCCATGTCGCAGCTACAAGCCCCGCCCAGAAATGTTTCTTCGTGCGCTGGAGAAACTCGACTGTGCGCCGCATGAGGCGCTTCACATCGGCGATTCATTCTCAAGCGACGTCCAGGGCGCGCAGGCATTGCATATCGATGCAGCATGGGTCAATCGAAAGGGGAAACCCTTGCCGAGCGGTTCAAGGCATCCCGCGTTCACGATCACCACCCTCGACGCTCTCCTTCCGTCTGACGACTGATTTCATCCCTGTCATCAAGCAAGGGCTTGCACGTCGCGCCCATTTCGCCGCTGTGGAAAATCCGAAAAATCAGCCTGGATCCAACAAATCCTGGTTCAGACACTTCCCTGTCCCTTCACGGAAGGGGCCGAAGTTAGACAGCGAGCGAAGCGAGCTCTCCACTTCAGGGAAGGATTAAGACAAGCGCTTCGCTAAAATCCAGGGCATCATGCTTCCTCTTTTGCTTCAGTTCGCTCTCGTATTGGCGGCGGCCCGACTGGGAGGCGAGATATGCGAACGCTGGCTCAAGCAGCCAGCAGTGCTGGGCGAAATCGCATTGGGAGCTATGCTCGGCAGCCATGCGCTCGGCTGGGTGTCAGGGGGAGCAGAAGGGCTGGGACTGCTTGGGCTCATCGGCGGGATACTCCTCCTGTTCGAAATCGGGTTGGAGTGCGACATCGAAAGCCTGCTTCGAGTGGGAGGCAATGCCATCTGGGTCGCCTTCTCGGGAGCAGCCCTACTCGCTGCGGGAGGCTGGGCGGTCTGCCGGGGACTTGGCTACACGCAGATGGAGGCGATTTTCGTTGGTTCCGCTCTGACAGCCACCTCGGTCGGCATCACGGCGCGGGTCTTCGCGGACATGAAAGCGCTGCAGACGCGAGAGGCAACCATTGTGCTCGGAGCCGCCGTCGCGGACGACGTGATCGGCCTCATTCTGCTTGCCGCGGTGAGTGGGATGGCGGCCCCGCAGGGCTTCACGCCCGTCGCCCTCGCGAAACTGACTGGTTTGGCGATCCTGTTTCTAGTCGGCGCGCTATTCCTCGGCATCCAAGCGACGCCGATGCTGTTGCGCTTCGCTGGAAAGATGCAAGTGAAGGGCGCATTCCCCTCAGTCGCAATCATCTTCTGCCTGCTCCTTGCTACTCTGGCGGAGCAGGTTCAGCTAGCGGCCATCGTCGGGGCGTTTGCAGCAGGGCTTATTCTGGCCCGCACGGAGCAGCGCATCCATTTCGAGACTCAGGTCAAATCGATCGCTGACCTCTTTGTGCCGGTCTTCTTCGTGCTTATGGGCGCACAGATGGATCTGCGCAGCTTAAACCCGGCCACGCCTGCCGGACGCGCGACACTGCTGCTGGGCGGGCTTCTCGTTCTCATGGTCATCGTGGGCAAGCTCATATGCGGCGCACTGGTCCCTGGTCGCGGCACGAATCGCTGGACAGTTGGACTAGGCATGATGCCTCGCGGAGAGGTCAGCCTCATCGTCGCCGGAGTCGGCCTCAGCTCCCACCTCATCAACAGCGCAATCTACTCAGCCATCGTCTTCGTGGTACTCTGCACCACGTTGCTTACCCCGCCCCTATTAAGAAGAGCTTCCCAATACAATCGCGAATCCTAATAAACGCTTTCAAGTCGCAGGAAATTCGACACTGCAAAGCGAACATTCTGACGGAACGCGGCGCAATATCTGGCGGCGGGAACAGAGGGAAGATGTCCGAAACCAGAAAACTGCCGGAGATGGAGACCGCCCATGTGCTCTACATGGACATCGTCGGCTACACCCTCATGCGAATGCCGGAGCAGATGCGGGCGCTCGAGGATCTTACGGCTATCCTGCGTGGCACAGATGAGTTTACACAGGCCGACACTTCCGGCGAACTGATGAGGATACAGATCGGAGACGGCCTCGTGCTGGTCTTCAAACATGATCCGGCGTCGCCGCTCCGCTGCGCTCTTCAGATCACGCAGGGACTGCGCGCCCACCCTCAAATTCTTCTCCGCATGGGGATCAACACCGGCCCCGTCTACCGAAACCATGACATCAACACCAACCAGAACGTCTTCGGAGAAGGCATCAACAAGGCGGAGCGAGTCATGGACGTGGGCGACGCAGGGCATATTCTGCTCTCCTACGACAGCGCGAAGCTGTTGGAGGGGCACGGTGACTGGTCCGGCTTCATACAGGATCTCGGCGAATGCGAGGTCAAGCACGGCGTCCGGCTCCGCATCTTCAATCTCTTTCGCGACAGCCTGGGCAATCC
>JANXLO010000658.1 GCA_025355115.1 Chthonomonadaceae bacterium | reverse complement strand
GGCCTTCCCCGATTCTGTGCTCGACGCTAGTTCGCCAGCATAATTCCCGACTTACTTTCGGCGGCGTTTGAGGAACAGTCCGCCGGTGATGCTGAGACCCGTCAGCAGCGCGAGGCTGCCAGGTTCCGGTGTCGCCGCCGCTGCGGAACCGACCCGGATCGTTACCGCGCCGGCGCCGTTGTCGTTGACATGGAAACTCGTCACCGTGACCGGAGTCACCCCGGAAGCCACGCTGGTCGCTCCACTGTACGTCGTGGAAGCGGAGAAAACATAGTCGTTGATCGAGGTTCCCGTCGCAGGGAAGAAGAACGCCGTGGCCCCATTTGTGGCACGAGACACCAGCAGATCAGGCGTCCGAGCACCCGAAGAAGGGTTATACGAAGTATTGGTCGTAGAGAAAAACAGCCCTAGATCTCCCGCAGTTCCCCCGAAGTTGGAGATGGGAGTCACTGCATTCTGGACGAAAGACAGGGCATTGCTGCCATTAGCCAAGAGAAGAGAGATGCCCTTGCCGTAGGTCGTGCCATTGAAAGTGAAGTTGAGCGGAGTGACTCCAGGAGAAGATGAATTGGTATCATACTGGTAGGAAGTAGAGGTGGTCGCACCGCTTCCATTGGCTGCGAACAACAGGGCGCCGACCAGATACGTCTGGGCATGGGCCTGCGGTGCGGTGCAGAGCACAGCGCCCCCGACGATCAGGAGGCTTGCCGACGCCAATAAGGCGCGGCGGGAAGAACAGAGTGGCGTGAACATAGTTGAAACATACCTTTCGAGGCAAAAAAGGAATTGATTAGGTCGAGCCTTGACGGGAGGTCGAAGCCTTCGTGGCATGCATTGTGTCCGGCTCCACTCCACCCGTCTGTCTCAACCACTATTATTGTACACATCTACTCTCACAAAACTATCACAACAACATTTAGACCGGTGATGAGAGGTCTGGTCGCGATGGGTATGTCGGCAAATCCGAAATATGCTTCGCAGGTTCGGTTCGGGACAGTCTCAGTCTTGCCTACTGCTTCCTATGTGGAGAAAAGTTCCGCCGCTACCTTTTTCGCCGCCCTGTGCCTGCGTAATGAGCGCCGCCCGCTTAATCTCCTGCCTGTGCTGATTTCCATGCTGCTCGCATCATGGCGTCGTCGCATTCCGCCTCCCCCTATGTGACGTTGGCCATGAAGCAGGGGAACCTCATCCGACACCACCGGAACCCAGCTTAAGACACCCCCTCTGCGCCACCGCTGCTGTCCTAATCGCTCTGCTCTGGAGCTTTATTAGATCGTCAGACCGCTTTTATTTACTGTACTATGTTGGTCTTTCCACCCCAACCCTTTTTTCACTTCCCAGCTTCTACGGCCGATCCTCGTACAAATGGCACGGTCATAGGTACGTTCGCAAACTGGTCTCGCACAATGGCCGCAGACACCACGCTTTCGGGCGCGCCTGCTAGCAATTTGGCGAACCAATCAATCGGCTTCACCTTGCTGAGAACTTTCTGTTGGCGCACAGCATGCCATGCGCCTTTCAACGTAGTAGCGTCTTCCCCTCAAACATCTACATATGAGAAGGAAAACCCTGCCCGCCTGTCGAATGGGGCGTCATCAATCGTGCGATGGCCCCCTGTTTCGGAAGGAGATTCACCCTCATGCTGGCGCGTGTACTCTCGAGCGCGGTTCTGGGAATCGACGCCTATCTCGTCACCGTCGAGGTCGACGTCAGCAACGGGATTCCCTCCATGTCCGTCGTCGGCCTCCCCGACGCCGCCGTCAACGAGAGCCGCGAGCGGGTGCGGGCCGCCATAAAGAACTCCGGGTTTCTCTTTCCATACGACAAGAGGGTGACAGTGAATCTTGCGCCAGCGGATGTGCGCAAGGCGGGGCCGAGCTTTGATCTGCCGATTGCGGTGGGTCTGCTGGTCGCGACGGGGCAACTCTCCGGCGAGCACTTGGAGGATGCGCTTCTGATCGGTGAGCTCTCCCTTGACGGCAGCGTGCGGGCCGTCAACGGCGCCCTTCCCGTCGCGATAGGCCTGCGCGAGCGCGGGCAGACCCGACTCTATCTGCCTGCCGCGAACGCGCGGGAGGCAGCGATCGTGGAGGGCGTGGATGTCTTCCCGGTCGCGACGCTCTCCGAGGTGGCGCGTGCCCTGACCCTGCCGGAGACTCTGCCGCCCGTCCCGCACGACCTTACACTGCTGACCGCGAACTCCGGGCAGTACCGCCACGACTTTGCCGACGTGAAGGGCCATGCCAGCGTAAAGCGAGCGCTGGAGGTCGCGGCTGCGGGCGGGCACAACGTCATCCTGATCGGGCCGCCCGGCAGCGGCAAGACGATGATGGCGCGGCGACTGCCCTCCATCCTGCCTCCGCTCAGCATCGACGAGGCGCTGGAGGCGACCAAGCTCTACAGCGTCGCGGGGATGCTGACGCAGGAGTCGGCACTGGTCTCCTCACGCCCG
>JANXLO010000638.1 GCA_025355115.1 Chthonomonadaceae bacterium | reverse complement strand
CTCGCGAGCCGCCTCGGGGTCGGCGACGGGATCATGCAAGAGGGGATCCACTCCGAACTCTTTCAGCTCTGAGATTATGTCGGGCACTCTGCTGTTGCGCAGGTCGGCGACATTCTCTTTGAACGTAAGTCCCAGAATTCCCACGCGGGCCGACTTCACGGGAATATTGGCATGGACAAGCAGCTTTACCATTCGCCGCGCCAGAAAAGGCCCCATTCCGTCGTTGACTCGTCGTCCGGAGAGGATCACGTCGGGATGGTAGCCGACCGCCTCTGCCTTCGTCGTGAGATAGTACGGATCGACGCCGATGCAGTGACCGCCGACCAGTCCGGGGCTGAAATCCACGAAATTCCATTTGGTGCGCGCCGCCGCGATGACGTCGCGAGTGCGAATCCCAAGGCGGTCGAAGATAAGCGCCAGCTCGTTCATGAGAGCGATGTTGAGGTCGCGCTGCGTGTTTTCGATGACCTTTGCGGCCTCTGCGACACGGATATTGGGCGCGCGATGAATGCCTGCCGGGACGATTGCTCCGTAAGTTGCGGCGACGCGCTCGAGCGTTGCATCGTCCTCGCCGGAGACGACCTTGATCACCTTCTCGAGAGTATGACAGGTGTCCCCGGGGTTGATGCGTTCGGGTGAGTAGCCAAGTCGGAAATCGAGCTTTTGCTTGAGGCCCGAAACTCGCTCAATCGCCGGCCCGCAGATATCCTCGGTGACGCCGGGATAGACGGTGGACTCATAGACCACCACCGCGCCCGGCTGCATCACTCGCCCGATGGTCTCGGATGCCCTGATCAGCGGCTCCAAATCCGGCCTTTTATTGCTGTCGATGGGCGTTGGGACTGCGACCACGAAGAAAGTGGTGTCACATAGGGCTTTGGGGTCGTCTGTATATTGCAGCTCAGTGCTCAGTAGCGCTTCGCGTGTGACTTCCCCGGTGCGGTCGATGCCCGCCTTCAGAGCGGATATTTTTTTGCTGTCTATATCGAAGCCGATGGTTCCGGGAAAGCGGTTCGCGAAGGCGAGCGCCACAGGCAACCCCACATATCCCAGGCCGATCACGGCAATGCGTTCGCTCATCAATACGTCCTTAAATGCAAAGTAGGTGGTGTGAGTGTACCCGAAATAGTCGTTACTCCGTTCCCTACGAACACGCGAGTTCAGTTGGAAGCCTGCGCCTCGACCCAGGCTTGCACCATCAGCACATTCCAGAGATAGTACTGCCAGTTGCGGCGGCAGGAGAGATGCTCTTCCCATTTGCGCCTTATTGGGCCTGGATCAAAGAGGTTATCCGCTCGCAGACGTCGCTCGGAGAGCAGATTTTCTGCCCATTCTCGTAGTGGGCCTCGCAGCCATTCGTCGATCGGAACTCCGAAGCCGGTCTTGGGCCGCTCCATCATCTCCCTCGGGACATATCGGTCGAGCACCTCTCGGAGCAGCCATTTGCCCTTCCCGTCGCGTATTTTCATGCTCAGAGGCAGAGTCCACGCGAATTCGACGATCCGGTGATCTAGCAGCGGCTCACGCGCCTCAAGGCTCACCCCCATGCTCGCGCGATCGACCTTGACTAGGATGTCGTCCGGCAGATACGAGATGGTGTCGAGAAACATCATGCGTTGCGTGAAATCAGAGAGGTCGGCCCACTGATTTCGGTCGCTGAATGGGGTAGGGGGCTCGGATGATCCGGGGATCAGCTGCGTGGGGTGCTTCCATTGCGACACAAGCCCCTGGTACATGGAGTCCGGGCCGTTAGCAGCTACTATCTCAGAGAGCTTCGCGAGCTTGTCTCCTGGATTGCGCTGCCTCGCAGATTTGGGGAGGATGGGCGCGGCCAAATGGAAGAGCGCGTCCCACGCTTTCGGCGAGAGGGCGGTCATCGCGGCGGCCGCCCCTGCGCGGAGGGGGCGCGGGAGCGGGCCGACGCGTTTCCAGAGACTTCGGCCCCAAAAGTAGCGGTTGTAGCCTCCAAAAAGCTCGTCTCCGCCATCGCCTGAAAGGCTCACGGTGACCGACTTGCGCGCCAATTCGGAGACGAGGAAGGTGGGGATTTGCGAGGGGTCGGCGAACGGCTCGTCGTAGAGGATGGGCAGGGAGGGTATCACCTCCCTCGCGATCTTCGCGGAGACAATCAGTTCGGTATGATCGGTGCCAAGATGGTCGGCGATCGCTCGAGCATGATGCGCCTCGTTATAGTTCTCCTCGTCAAACCCAATGGTGAATGTTTTTACCGGGCGACTGCTCTGAGCCTGCATTATCCCTACCACTGTCGAGGAGTCAATTCCCCCGGACAGAAATACGCCTAGCGGCACATCCGCGATCATACGTAGCGCGACAGAGTCACGCAGCAGGCCATCGAGATGATGAGTCGCTTCGGCGTCCGTTCCGCGAAAAGGGTCTTTCACTCCCGCTTCGGCGACCGCTTTCGCACTCCAGTAGGGGGTGGGATCAAACGCTTCGGGTGTATCGGCTCTGACAGACAGTATGCAGGCGGGCGGCAATTTGCGGTAGCCACGATAGATGCTGTACGGGGCGGGGATGTAGCTATATCGGAGCATCAGTGCGACGGCGTTCCGGTCGATCTCG
>JANXLO010000625.1 GCA_025355115.1 Chthonomonadaceae bacterium | reverse complement strand
GCTCGACGCGCAGGGCAGCGGCCTCGTCCTGACCAGCGTCTACAGCCGCAATGACATGCGCGTCTATGCCAAATCGATTCAGAACGGAACCGCCAGCCACGGCCTCTCCGTCGAAGAGAAGCGCCTGCTCAGCGAGGCGGTGACTCAATGATCAGGCCGCCAGGCTCGCTCGAAAACCCCCACGCCCGCTCCGGCGGCCTCCCGCGCTCCCCCTGCGACCCGTAACGAATATGCCAGACATCAATGACAAACTGCTTATCGACCGGTGCAAGCGCGGAGATCGGGACGCCTTCGACACGCTCGTCCGCGCGTACGAGAAGCGCGTCTACAACCTCGCGTACAGGCTCAGCGGCAGCTACGACGAGGCGAACGACATCAGCATCGACGCCTTTCTGCGCGTCTTTCAGGCTCTGAAGATGTTTCGCGGAGACGCCAACTTCTCCACATGGCTGTTCCGAATCGTCACCAACGTCTACCTCGACCGCCGCAAGCGCACCCGCAACAAACAGCACGTCTCCCTGGAGGAGTACGTCGAACTCGAAGAGAACAGCGTCGCGCGGCAGATAGAGGATCCCGGCCCAACCCCAGACATCGTGGCCGAATCGCACGAACGCGCGGCGATTCTGCAATCCGCCATCGCCTCCCTGCCGGACTATCAGCGCACGATGGTGGTTCTCTACCACACCGAGGGCCTCTCCTACGATGAGATCGCAGAGGTGCTGTCGCTCCCTATCGGCACCGTCAAGTCCCGGCTAAACAGAGCGCGCCTGACCCTCCGCGAGAAACTTGAGCCGCTCAAGGAACTATTCTAAAGCAGATGTCGTCGAAAAACAGACAGGTTGCGCGGACGGGCTGAAGGAGTCTCCTTCTTTCCCCGCAGGCTTCGCGCGCACTGCAAAAAGCCGCTGTTTTGCCGCGATCGGCGCTCGTAACGAGCCGCAGATCGGCTGCCCGCTCGATGCGTCTACACATCAGTTACGGAATACGCCCATGAAGTGCCTAAAAGCCCAGGAGCTCTTCTCCGACTACGTCGTCGGTCTCACGGATCGTGCCATGTCGGTGAGCCTGGAAAACCATATGACAGATTGCGCAGGCTGCCGCGAAGAGGTGGCTGGACTGCGCCGAGTCTGGTCGTCCCTGGATTCTTTGCCCACGGTGGAGGCTCCACCCTACTTCCATGAGAACTTGATCCAGCGCATCGACATGGAGCAGGCTCGAGCGGAGGAGCAGGCCCGCCAGCGCTGGAGTTGGAGATCCCTGCTGCGCCCCCGCGCTCCCGCTTTTGCGCTTGCGGGGCTGCTGGTTGTCGCAGTCCTCGGCATGGGAGGTCTCCATACGTCTCATGCCTCTCTCGACCCGCTCGGCTCTCTTCTCCGCGCGTTTCGTCCCGACAGCTCCACTGCTGGCGTTCAGCCCGCCCTTCAGACGTCTCGTGCGGAGTGGAGGCCCAACGGCCTCGGCGGAGGGACGCTCACAGTCTATCTCCAGGCTCAGTCAGGAGCGCCTGTTACAGTGAAAGCGCTTCATTACGAGCAGGGCGGCCAAAAACTGACGGCCATCCAGAGCGATCTTCCGGTCTCCACTGACCATGAGATAACGCTGAGCATCCCGCTCGAGGCGCATCCAGCCTCCCATAACATGACTGTGCTTCTCTCTTCACCCGGCAGCGCTCAGACTGTCTCCGTACCAGTTACCCTGATGGAGCCCGTCACCCCCCCCGCAAACAACAGATGGCACGGGAAGTAGCTCAACCGCCATGTCCCTGAGTAATTCAGAATCCCCCGTTTCTTCATCGAAGAGACGGGGGATTTCAGTTGAGCGACGCAGGAAGCCGCAGGCGATCAGAGTGAGTAGATGTCGCTGTACTTGGCGGTGAGGTAGGCCATATAAGGGCGTGCGGTGAGCGGCTTCCCGGTGGCCTTCAAAGCCAGCTCCTTGGGCAGATATTTCGAGCCTTGGGAATGGATATTGGCACGAAGCCATCCGAGGAGAGGTGCGAATTCGCCGCGCTCTATCTGCGCATCCAGATCGGGCATGGCAGCTTTGGCTGCTTCCCATAGCTGTGCTGAGAGCAGGTTGCCGATTGAATAGGTCGGGAAATAGCCGATCAGCCCGCACGACCAGTGGACATCCTGCAGAACCCCTTCCGCGTTATTCGGCGGCACGACCCCCAGATAGGCTTCCATCCTGGCGTTCCAGGCGGCAGGCAGATCGGCGATGGAGAGGCTGCCGGTCAGCAGATCGCACTCGAGCTCGAAACGGAGCATGGTGTGAA
>JANXLO010000615.1 GCA_025355115.1 Chthonomonadaceae bacterium | reverse complement strand
GAGGACTCATCAGTGAACCGGCAGAGCGTGTGCCTGCGGGCTTGGAGGGACGGGGCAGGCGCAGCACCGATTCGTAGACGGCGAGAACGCCTTCAGCCATCGCTTCCGGCGTGAAAGAGCTGGCTTTCTGCTGCCCATTGCGTCCCATGCTCCGACGCAGATTGGCGTCGCGCAGCAGAGTCTCGAGGGCATTGGCGAACGCCTCTGCTTCGATGGGCACGCGCCAGCCGGTCTTGCCCTGCACGACGATCTCGCGCGGGCCGCCATAGTCCGCTGCAACGCAGGGCAGACCCGCCGACATCGCCTCCAGCAGCACCAGGCCCTGCGTCTCCGCAGGCGCGGTGAGGGAGAAGACGTCGCTGGCCGCATACCAGTCGCCTATCGCCTCATGCGGGACGAAGCCAGGGAAAACGACTCGCTCCTGAATGCCTAATTCTATTGTCATCGCCTCAAGCATCTGCCTGCACTGACCATCACCGACGATAGCCACTCGAAAATCCTGAACCTGGGCAGGCAGGGCCCGCTCGCCGAGCAACGCCACGGCCTGTAGAAGCACATCGAGGCGCTTCTCCGGCCCGAGCCGACCGAGGTAGAGTATGAGCGGTGTCTCGGATGTGAGGCCCATGGAGCCGCGCATCTCCTCGCGAGCTCCGTCACGCAGCTCCGGCGGACGAATGCCGCTGGGCACTATCGCGAATCGGGCCTTGACCCCGCCCGCCCGCAGCGCGTCGCGAGTGTGACGGGACGGGGCGATGACGTAGTCGGCACGGGCACAGAAGCGTCGGGTGACCCCCCGCGCCGCCTCCGCACCCATGGTACGCATGAGCGGTGACTTCGAGTAGGAGATCATCGCGTCGTAGAGGGAGTGCGCTGTGTAGACCATCGGGATATTATAGCGACGGGCGGTGTCCGCCCCAAGCCTGCCGACCGTGAACGGATGCTGACAATGGATGAGCTCAACGCCAAGCGCCGCGAAATCGAAATTCAGCCGTGGAAACGGGCGGGCGAAATGGTAGGGGTGGCGCGGGAAAGGCAGCTCGGGCAGACGGAAGACGTCCCGGTCGTCGTCAGGCTGTTCCGAGCCGGGCGCGAAAACGTAGACGGTGTGGCCCCAGGAGCGCAGAATCTCACGAAGGGTCTGTATGGAGGTGACGACACCATTGGTCACCGGGCGGTAGCATTCCGAAAAAAGAGCGATGCGCATGACGGTAGTAGCAGCTCCGGCGTTCGACCCAAACAGGCGGTAAGTGCAGACGCAGAACAGTACGGCTTTCCCCTATTATAACGCCCTCCCGTCCTCCTGTCAAATGCAGGGCAGCAAAGAAGGAGCGTCGTTTGCACATTCTACCTCATGTCCCTGGCGGGAAAATCGACCTATCTGCAATTATTGAAACCGAACGGCTTGTCATTAAGTAGTCTCAGTCATACCGGCTGGACCATTTTCAACCGAGGAGCATTTTCATGATCCGCTTCACAACTGCGCTTATTTTTGCCGCGTCGTTTGCGATGGGCTGCAGCCGGACGCCGTCTGCAGCACAAGTTAAGCCAGTGGGCAGGCCGTACACACCTGTCCAAGCAAGTTCCGCACCTGGGCAAGCGTTGAAAAAACCGACGCCTCCCCCGCCTTTGGAGGCATTGAGTGAGACCAGGTACTTGGCCTTTCAGATATTTACCTACAGCCCCAATCCGAAAAACCCCACTATGGGTGAGGGAAGCGATCCCCAGCCCGCCCGGTTCCCGGAAAAGACGGTGCTTCGCGACTACATCCAGGACATCCAAGGGCGAATTGGCGCGGTAGGCGATCGGCACACCCGGTTGGCCGTCATGCTCGGGCATCTCGCCTTCGATCATGGGGAAGCCGACACCATCAAGTTCATTGAGATGGGATTTGAACTGGCACTGGAGACGGATGTGGCTGTCGGGTTCCATATCGACGATTCCATGTTCTGGGGCAGGCGGAAGGACTTGTGCGGTGATCCGAAGAACGTGGAAACCATGGATTGGAATGAGACGCAGTCCACCGGCCGACTTCTGAACTGGGGCAAGGAGCCATCAATTGCGCCGCCGCAGATGTGCTTCAATAGCATAGTCATTCAGCGGGAGGTGCGGCAGCGCTCCACCCTCATCGGCAAGGCGATACTGGCAGGCGTCAACCGATTGAAGCAGTTCAAAAGGCCTGAGCTGTTCGCGGGCGTCATTGCCGGATCGGAGACTGAGATCGGCCAGGACTTCAAGACGGGCAAGTATCTCGGATACCGTGCGCTCCTCAATCGGGGCTTTAGTCGCACACGCCCGCCAAAGGACATGGACGGTGAACGGGAGAGAGTGGTTCAAGAGTTCATCGAGCTATGGACGACCGGACTCGCGGACGCCGGTGTTTCACCGCAACAAATCTACTCCCACACCTGTTTCCTCTCTCGCAGCGCCTTTTATGGCGGCGACAAGGGCGATATTACTTACATGCCCCGCAAAGGCGAGGTGTCTTATTCTCAGCACAATCACTTCGCGCCGCCGTCGGTAGCTTTTGGGAAAAACCACAGACCTGGCTTCTCGACCTATCCGCAACCCGGCCTGTTCGAGGACATATACGAACAACTGACCAGGCATAAACAGGTCGGCTGGGCCTCCTGCGAGGGGACGAATATGCAGCCCTCGAGCGGCCCAGGGCAGACGGGCATGGGAATGGAAACTTACCTGGCGAAGATGTTCAACCACGGCGCTGCCCTGGTGACCATCTTCTCCTGGGGAGTCGGCGGCGAAGACAACAAGAACATGGGCTTCCGCGTGGTCACCGAAGGGGAAGAGGCACTGAGGGCCTATAGAAAGTTTCTGAGGGGCGAGCCGCTAATCGAAGGGAAAGCTGTGGCATCCCTCGAGGAACGCCTGCCTCCCAAGATTCATCAAATCCAAAGAGAACTGCCTGCATGGATTCAAAAGACCGGCAACCAGAAGGCGCTTGATCTTATGCATAAGCTGCAAGGGTATCTGAACGCCAAGAACTTCGAAGAGGCTGAGAAAACCGCCGATACAATTCTGAAACTGTTGAACGAAAAGCCATAAGGCGATTCAACCTCAACATCATTGAGATCATTTTTCGCTTAAGTCAAGCGGGAAAAGTGTCCTTCTGGTTCGTTCTCAAGAAAATAGCTCTTTGAGTTTGGCGATCTGCTCTGTAGTGGTAGCTCCCCGAGCGCGTCATTTCATGGTTGGTCGTTCGTGTTCCTGCCCGATCCCGTGCCGAAATTCCACTCATCCTTCGATAGGCAAGCAGATTTGGCGGCTCCGCTGGCAAGTGTGATTCGATTGACTGTAGCAACCAGTTCATATAGTCTGAACTTGTCCTGTTATAAACTCGACTTCACCTCCGAAATGCCGCTCTTTGTAACAACGTAAAATTCCATCTTATATTCCTGAATAGATGGACAGTGGAGTAAGTTCGCTCTACGTTGACAGGTGGGGCGGAAGTCGCTACAATGAGTTAGATTTCCACGAATCGAATTCCTTGATAAGGACAGTCATCACCTTGCCCAATCATGCTCTTGCGGATCATATTCTGTCCCAAAGACGCTTTGCCGTCAGTGGTGTTTCTCGTGACCCCGAAAAGTACGGATACAAGGTCTACCGTGCACTTAAGACCGCGGGGTATACTGTTTTCCCGGTAAACCCCAACGCGGAGACGATAGACGGCGAGCCCTGCTACCCCTCCCTCGACAACGTTCCCGGCCCCATCGACTGCTTGGTGACGGTGACGCCGCCGCTGATCACGGAGGAGAGCATTCGAACCGCCGCGCACCTGAAGATCCCCTGCCTCTGGATGCAGCCCGGCTCCGACTCGACCGCAGCCTACAATCTCGCCAGCGCGTTCTCGCTGCAGGTGGTCTCTGGCGGCGCGTGCATCATGGTCGCCATCGCGACCCGCAAAGGACGCAATGGCACGACGCTCTGAGGGAGCCGGCAGCCGTCCCTCCGCCGGGGCAGCCCGCTCCGGTGGAGGACTCGATCCGCACACAGCGGGGGCGGCATTTGCACTGCTGCGCATCTTCGTCGGGCTGTCGTTTCTGGTCTCCGGCATTCAAAAATGGCAGTGGCTCGGCGCGCGCCAACTGGCGAACACAGTGACTCGCATGGCGGAATCGCAGCAGGGAACCGGACTGGAGAACTACGGCAACTTCCTGCTCCGAACAGTCGTGCCTCACAGCGTCGCGTTCACATGGTTCGTCGTCGGAGGCGAAATCGTGGTGGGTCTGCTGCTGACGCTTGGGCTTTTAAGCCGCGTTGCCGCCCTCTATGCACTCGTCCTGAACGTCGCCTACCTGCTCGGTTACTGGCATCTCGGCGCGCAGTGGCAACTGCTCAACGGGGCGTTTCTAATGATGGAGGCCGCGTTCCTAATGGTGGGGCCGGGGCGCACTTTCGGCATCGATGCCCGCCTTGCTCGCCGCCGACCGCGGTGGCTTCTCTGGTAGAGCGCACGGAGAGGGATAAGAGTCGTGACGGAGCCAGCTCGGCAGCGGAACGAACCGGGTGAAAAGCTGAACGATGCGCCCTCCATCGCCTCGGAAAAGCGCGTGAGCGCGCTGTCGGGGCGCGGGCTGCTGGTGGGGCTCGCCTGCGTCGTGGTCACCTGCGTGGTGGTCTGCTACGCAGAACTCGTCGTCGGGAAGATCCAGATCGGGTTTCTGCAGCTCCCTCCTGCCGTCGTCGGAATGCTCGTGCTGCTGCTCGGCGTTCAGGCGCTGCTCTTCCGGCTGTCGCCGCGACTGCGCCTCCAGCCGCACGAGCTGTTCACCGTCTACATCATGATGCTGCTCGCCTCGATGGTCTCCTCGCGCGGCCTGCTTCAGAAGCTCATCCCTCTGCTGATCGTCCCCAACTACAATGCCACTCCCGAGAACCATTGGGGAGAGCTGTTCGCGAAGTTCATTCCCCACTGGGCAGTGCCGTGGGATACGCACGGCCCGGCGAAGCAGTTCGTCTCCTCGGCATTCTACGAGGCTCTGAAGCCCGGAGAGCGCATTCCGTGGCAGCTCTGGGTTATTCCGATGGCGGCGTGGGGCGTCTTCGTCGCGCTGATGTTCTCTGCCTACCTGTGTCTGGCCGTGATCCTTCGCAGGCAGTGGGTCGACAACGAGAAGCTCTCTTTTCCGCTGGTTCAGCTCCCGCTGGAGATGATACGCGGCGAGGCGGCGGGCACCGGGCCGGGGCAGACCGGCGGCTTTCTGAGAAATGGCCTGACATGGATCGGATTCGCCATATCTGCGCTGATCTTCGGGTTCAAGGGCCTGCACCAGTACTACCCCTCGATCCCTGACATCACGACCGACATCGATCTTAACGCCTTTTTCACGCAGCCGCCCTACAGTCAAATGGGCTACTTCCACATGTACTTCTCGTTCGCCGCGATCGGGTTCTTCTATCTGCTTCCAACCGACCTGCTGTTCTCACTCTGGTTCTTCTTCCTGTTCGTGAAGATGGAGGAGGTCGGCGCGGCAGGGCTGGGCTACGAGCCGGAGACGATGCCTATGTACGGCTGCAAGCTGTTCGTCGGCTACCAGATCATCGGCTGCTATCTCGTTCTGGTCGGCTACATGTTATACGCGGCGCGGCCCCACTTGCGCCGAGTCTGGTCAGCGGCGACCCGCTTCCGCCGTCACGCGCTGCTGCCGGAAGAGGGGAATGAAGTTCTCTCCTATCGGACGGCCTTCTGGGGATTGGTGTTCAGCGTACTGCTTTCGGCTGGC
>JANXLO010000609.1 GCA_025355115.1 Chthonomonadaceae bacterium | reverse complement strand
CGCTGAAACGTGTTCAAGCGCGAAGCCCTGGTGTGCTACGCCCGATTGCGGAACCAACCTCCCACTTTCGAATGTTTGCCCATCTGGAAAGGTCACTTTGTCCCCGCCTCCACGGCGATGCCCATCAGGTCGAGCGCTGCGAGGCTGCGTTTGATTCCCTCGACGCCTTCGTATCAGTGCCTTCTGGCCTCACCATGTCCTGAATCGACATCTGCCTTCTTATCTTCTATGCTTGCCGCACGCTCTTCCCGCATCTCTTTCGACAGAAAATAGTTGAGGCCTGTCCTGATGATGGCAATCGCTCCCAATTTTCCAATCTCTTGCCAGGTGGGAGCAACGGCTGTGGAGAGAATATCGGCACCCAACTGAAACTCTACGGCAAGCGCGAGATAGCGAGCCAGGAGAAAGCGGGTTTCCGTAAAGTTCGCTGTTTGGCGCATGATGGTGGCATGGGCGAACTGCCCTGCGGCCATCAGAAACCCCAGGGCAATAATGACTGCTCCCGTCGCTTCCACAGCGAGTTTGAGCCACTGAACGCCCGTGATGACGAGGTGCTCGGTAGAATCCATGAGATATTCCTCTCTAAAAACTTAAAGTCTGACAGGCCCAAGCTTCAACGTAGCCGGAGCTTTCAGCACCGTGCATGGCAAGAGCCACTCGAACGGCCGCTTTTGCTCTCAGCATAAAAGGAACACACCGATGCTGCCGCTTCTCAACTTCATGCCAACCCGAGGGAGTCTCGCTGCTGTATTGCTGGCTTTGTTGCTCAGTACAGCTTACGCCTCCCCGAAAGCCGGCTTCCAGCCTTCGGGCAAGGCAGGACAGCTTGGGAAAGCGCCCGCTGGTCTCCTTCTGGCGGAAAATGGGCAGGCGCTTTTGCCTATCGTGATCTCGGCGCATGCCCTGCCAGAGACGCGGTTGGTTGCAGCAGAGCTGTCGCAATGCTTGCGACGGATCACCAGCGCACGATTCTCAGTCGAGGTAGGCGATGGCTCGCGCGGAATCGTATTGGGGGCTCTCGCGGAGTTCCCCGATCCTGCGCTCAGGAAGCCTCTGGAAGTGCGCAAGGGCTTCGACGGCAAGGAAGCCTTCGTTATTCGCACCGAGCCGCACCGTCTTCGGCTCATCGGGGCCACTAGTCTGGGTGCGTCTCATGCCGCCTACGCGCTGCTGGAGGAGTTGGGCTGCCGCTGGTTCTTCGAGTCGCCGGAGTGGGAAGTTATTCCGTCTCTGCCCACGTTGCGCGTTAAAATCAACCGGGACGACAGGCCCGCGATCCTCGTCCGGCGCATCTGGTTCGGCGGCGGTATGTTCGAGTACGGGCCCAACGCTCCTCCGGTGCGCGACTATGCAGCCTGGACACGCCACAATCGGATGGCTCAATCGTTCACCATCTACTGTTCCCATGCCTGGCAGACCATCATTGCGGAAAACAAGGCCGCTTTCGACGCCCACCCGGAGTACTTCGCCCTCGTCGGCGGCAAGCGGCAGGGCGAGCAGATGTGCGTCAGCAACCCGGCCCTGCGTGCGTTGGTCACGCGCTGGGCGCTGGACTTCCTTGCACGGAACCCTGCATCAGATATGGTGTCCGTCGAAACATCAGACGGCGGCGGGCAGTGCGAGTGCGACGCCTGTGCTCGTCTTGGCACTCTCTCCGACCGCGTGTTTGGCCTTGCAAACGAGGTCGGCCGCGCCGTCGCCAGGGAACACTCCGGCAAAATGGTTGGCCTTTACGCCTACAACGAACACTGCGAGCCGCCGAGCTTTGCGCTTGAGCCGAACGTCTACGTGCAGCTCACCGCCGGCTTCACTCGGGGTCGCTACAGCTTCGACGAGCTGGTGGATCTGTGGCCGCGCAAGTGCCGGAACATGGGCTTCTACGAATATCTCTCCGTCTGGCCCTGGGACTTCGATCAGTTGCCCGGAGGACGCGCCAACGACACCGCTTATCTGCGCAGGCAGATCCCGCTCTATATGAAGCGCGGAGCGACGAGCCTGGACTGCGAAAGCAGCGGCAATTGGGGCCTGCACGGACGCGGCTACTACCTCTCGAGCAAGCTGATGTGGAATCCCAAAGCAGATGTTGAGGCGGTGCTTGCTGATTTCTACGACAAGGCATTCGGGCCTGCTGCTGCGCCGATGCAGCACTACTACGAGCGATTTGATCGGGGCAGTAAGCCGCTGATGAGCGAGCACCTGCTGGGCATGGGCTTTCGGGATGTGGCGGAGGCATCCAGGCTGGCAGCCGACCGCCCGGACGTGCAGGCGCGACTGGATCAGATCAAGCACTACCTGCGCTCCGTGCACCTGCGCTGGATGGTTGATCGCGCCGCGGACAAGACGCAGAGGAAGGCATTGACGCTGAGCGCTCTCACGCTGGGCTACCGCACACGCTACGGCTATATGAACCACTGGATAGGAATGCGAGACGACTGGGCGCACCGGGCGTCCAAAGAGTTCGACGAACCCGCGTGGTCTCCTTATGACCCGACTCCCAATAAAGTCTGGGCTGTGGCTCGGCCCTATACACACGTGGAAACCGAGCTGGAGTTTCAGGAGGGTTTGGCATTCTTTAGGCCCGATGCTGAGGTTCAAGAAAAGCGGTTTTCGAGTGATCTCGTCCCGGTGGAGTTCGCTGCGCCCCAGGCGGCCCCTGCCGAAAGCGTCCAGAGCTACCAGTATGGCCAGCCATACTGGCTGTACAGTATCAAGGGCGAGGCTCTGGAATTGAGCGTCGTGACAGGCACGATTGCCCATTATCGCGATATGGCTCCCGCGCATTGGAATGTCACCGATGCCGCTGGCAAGAGCATCGCCGGAGGCCGTCTCCCGCTCGACGGCAAACTTCACCCTCTCGCCGTGAAAGTGCCCCGGCGTGGTCAGTACAGGCTGGAGTTCGACGACTCGACGGCTGGCTGGCAAATTCGAGTCGCGCCGGGACGCATGGCCTCGATAGCGCTTGACCCCGCCCGCCATGTCGAGCACGCGGGGTGGATGCAGCCGATGTACTTCTACGTGCCCAAAGGCACCCGCGAGCTGCAGTACTACTGGTGGGGAAATCCCCACCGGGTGCACGGCCCGGACGGCGCAATTCTAGCGGAAGTCACGACGCGGGGCACATTCGTGAAAATTCCTGTGCCTCCCGGCGCGGATGGCAAGACCTGGCACTTCTCGCAAATGATGCTGGGATCGCTATGGCTCTTCAACGCACCCAACTACCTTGCCGCCTCGCCCGCTGCGCTTCTGATCCCGCGAGAGGTCGCGCAGCGCGACGGATTGGATGTCATTCGCCCCTGACGTGCTTCGCATAGACTTTCTATGCAAAACCACTTTTAGAAGAGGGTCTGCTTGCGCCCATATCCATCTTGAGATTCTCGAGGCCGCCAGTATCCACCCAGTTTGTCGCCGGGCACCGCGACCCAGACGACCGAGCCGTCGTTCAGCTTTCGGAACTGGTAGAGTACCTTGCGGGCTATCCCAAGATCGCCGTCGGCATCCGGGCAGACGAACTCCTCTCCAAACTTCTCCTTGATCTCATAGGCTGTGGGCTGCTGACGAAGGATTTCATGCTCCGCAAGCTCCGCCGCCATCCACTCGGCCACCTCGCGGGGCGTCACAGACTGTATAGCTTCCTCGTCAGTTGCCATCCATTGGTTTCCTTTCACTGCTCCAGTAGCTATGCTTGCAGTTGAGCGCGGCATTCGCACATTGAACCGAGGCTATTTGGCTGAGGCTGATTTTTGGAGCGACGCCACGATCTCTCGAATGGCTTTGTCCGTCAATTTGGAGGTGTTCAACTGCTCCACCCATTTGACCACTCCTCTGCCCCGTTCGCTTCGAGGCGCGATGCACGCGACAAGCAGATTGCTGTCCTTCGCCAGCCCCAATCGGCTCGCGAAACCGGCTGCGCTGGTCGCGGAGAGCGCGAAGGAGAGATGCTCGATTTTGTTGCCATGCGCGAGTATCTGAAGCTCCTCGATTCGCTTGATCACCTCTTCGCTGGTGTAGCCGCCTGCCTGCGCTCCCTTGCTGTCTGCAACCTGAATTAAGGACGAGGCAAGGGAACTGTCTTTGGCAACCATCGAATCCACGGCGCGAGCCAGACGAAGAAATTTTTTGTCCAGCGACAGTGTGCAGAGGACCACTTTCCCCTCCTCGGATCCTATCGGAAAGTAGCCGCCAACTTTGCCGTAGGTCACAGGATCGAAGGGGTTTTCTTTGGCCCATCGGCCGGTGGCGGGGAAGGCGACGCAGACGGGGAAACTCTGTCCGACCGCAACCTCCGGCGTCTCAGCCTGCACGCCTCTTCCGACGGTGCAGAGAAGTGAGCCGAAAAGTGCCGCTGCCAGTGCGAACGAGCCTGCGCGATTACTAATAAGTTTCATGTGTCCCCTGCCCTTCAAGGAAGGTCGTTTCGATTGCCTGCCTGCAACTCTGCTTGTTGGACGAAAGCGACGAGGCAGGCGTTACGCAGGGTAGTGGAGCGGGCACGACAGTTCATGTGCATTGAGCCTCTTCGCAGGCGGGCAGCAGCATGTGAAGGCTGCGCTGTCAGGGCTGCTTGCCTGCGCGCTGATCCGCGTCCAGTGTGGGCTGGACGGATCCCTGCTCTTCAGCGGTTATGCCAAGGCCCGTGAGAAGCGTGTGCGACATGACGCGATTGCCTGTGGGGTTCATGTGGACGCCGTCGACGGTGAGCAGGTTTTCGCGCCCGCCGGTGCCGTGCTGATAGGCGGTGATGAGCGCCCAGAAGGGCTTCTGGAAGTCCACGAATATGGCGTTGTGCCTCTTCGCCAGATCGCGGAGGGCGGCGTTAAAGCTCTTGAGCTTGGCGTTCTCGCGGTTGCCGCCGTCCTCATGGATCACGGTGGTAGAGAGAATGACGATCTTCGAGCCAGCCTTCTCCGCCCGCGTCATAATCTCATCGACGTGCTGGCGATACTCCGGCAGCGGAATGCCTCGGGGGCCGTCTCCCGTGGGATGACCGTCGTAGAACCCGTGCCAGACATCGTTGACCCCGACACTGATGGTCAGAAGATCGGGCTTCTTGTCGAGCACATCACGCTGAAATCTCCCGAGCATATCCGTCGATTTGTTGCCCGAGATCCCCGCGTTGACGACCTCGATGGGCTGCTGCGGGTAGAGTGCGGCAAGAGTGTGACGCACCAGCCATACATAACCGCCCGGCCCTTCGCCCCCCTGCGTGATGCTGTCTCCCAGGCAGACAATGCGATGAACGCCCTTAAGGAGAGGAGGCGGTTCAGCCAGCTTCGCATCCGCTTTAGCGGACAGGCTGACGGGGAGCAAAAACAGGCAAACAAGCAGGAAGCGCATCATATACTATCTCCTCATGAGTTTTTGTCAGATTCTCCGAACGAGCGCCTGTTACCTGCCTGTACCGGCAAGGACGCTTTGAAACGCACCAATCCTACGCCATCACGCGCGCCTTGTACTGGTGCTGTAACCAGGCTGCTTCAGCGGCTCCGGCGAAGTGGAATTTATTTTCCAGAGTCTTCTTTTCCGTGTAGTACTCGCCGGTGATAGAGAAGACCTCTTTGCCCGCATTCTGCCAGCTGTAGTAGTATTTTGTCGCCGCCAGCAGGCCTGTGAGGTGCTGCGGCGTCAACTCGATCTTCAGATCGGTCGCATCCTGAAAGCGCAGAATATGTCCTGGCTTCCCGCGCACCATGTCCTGAAGGTCATAGTTGGCGATCCCCTCTGACCCCACATAGTCGCATCGGTAATCGCGGCGGAAGAGATGCATAATAAGAAATGCGACAAAGGCCGAAGGGAGGGCGAAGACCACCGTGAGCAAGGTCGCCATGCTCAGGTAGTCAATGAATCCCTTGGGCTCGGAGCCTGCCGCCGCGAGGCAGCCCAGAATCGCGAACCCGACGGCAATGCCCAGAGTGACCAGAAGCCGCCTACGCGAAGGATTTGGACTTTGGCCAAGCTTTAGAGCGGAATAGGCACTGGTGACTGTTCCAATTTCCTCAGGCGGCGGGACGAAGTAGCTTCTGTTCAGTATGAGCGGCAGCCCGGAATGGTCGCGAACGGCAGCGGCGGGATTCCAGCTGAATGGCGTCTGCATTGTCAACTCCAATATGAATGGCTTCTACATCCTTTTGAAAAAGGAGAAATGTGGTGCTCTGTTCGCTGCGTCAGGCTTTGGTGATGGTGAAGCGGTCTATGTCTGTGCCCCATTCGTCGATCTGCTTGAAATGGAGCGCTCTCGCATCCATGTCGATAATGGTCAGAGAGTGCCGGTCGGAGACGAATCGCACCACATAGTCTGCATTTCCGTCCTCTGGATGCAGCCACTTCGGCGGGTTGTCGTTGCTCTCGGGATCGTAGAGATGCTTGCCGCCAGCGCCTGTGACCACATACAGGATGCCATCCGGTTTGGTCGTGGTTCTGCCGTCGAATTTGCGGTCGATGGCGAAGGCGCCGGGGACGAGCCTCCGACGGGAGTTGACGGCTTTTGCCTGACTAACGTCGCTCGGAGCGAAGCGGAGCGGACGGGTGCGCTGGTAGCCATGCTCGTGGCCGTGCAGAACCACGTCGACGCCGTGCCTCTCGAAGAGCGGCGAGAGAACGCGCATGTGCTGCTCGGAGAAGTGGCCGTCTCCCGCGTTGAAGGGCGGATGATGACAGACGACGAATTTCCATACGGCGTCCGTGCCGGCGAGATCGGCCTCGATCCAGCTCTGAAGGCCCGCGTCGGTCGGGTCGACGTAGAGGTTGGAATCGAGGCAGAGGAAGTGGGCGTCTGCATAGTCGAACGAGTAGTTGGCCATGCGCGGGAAGCGTCCGGCGGCACAGGCTTTGAACTGTTCCAGCACAGCGGGAGGCCCGGCGATGGGAGTCTTGTGCGCGGCATCCGGCCCGTTGAGCGGCATGTGGAGGCTGGTGAAGTAGGCCAGAGAGTCGGGGTATTTTCCAAAATCTGCGACAGGCCCGGATTGGCCCTGGTCGTGCACGTCGTGGTTTCCCAGCACCGTGTAGAAGGGGACAGAGCGCAGCAGGGGCGCGCCGGTGCGCTGGCCGGGCAGTTCGGCGTTGTAGACTGGGAAAAAGTAGCGGGCATATTCGTTGTCGAGGCCGCTGTCGTAGACATTGTCTCCCGTGTTCATCACGAAATCGGGGCGAGCCCTGTACGCCTGGTAGGCTATGGCCCGGTCGCTCACTTCGCCGTACGAGTTGTCTCCAAACGCCGCGAATCGGGACTTCGCGCCGCGCGGCTTGCGGGAAGTGAAGTAGCCCTCCATAAGAGTCTGCCCGTTCAGTTTTAGCCGATAACAGGTACGCGCGTTCAGGTCAAGATCGGAGAGAGTAGCCGCAAAATTGACGCGTTGCTCGCCCTCCGCTTTGTCTCCCGACCAGCGGGTCTGCCGGCTGATCTCCGCGATGCGCCCCAGTCTTTTGTCCCTGCCATACTCCAGAAGATAGGTCGCGGCAACCTCGTTGGTTTGCCAGGCGATGACCAGAGACTCCAGGCCCTGCATAAGCTTGCCGTCCCCGCCCCCGTGCTGAAGGTAAGGCAACGCGGTGAAGAGGGGAAGGGCCGCAGATTCTGACAGAGCGGGCAGCGTGGCGGCGAATAAACCTCGACCGACAGGAGTTAACGCGAGAAACGTGATGCCGCCTGCCGCAGACTTGAGGAGCTGACGACGGGTCAGATCGGCGTTCGAAGGCGAGTCATTCTTCAATTCTGTCAACCTGGTTCTCCTCAAAATAGATTTTAGAAGCAAAAAATTCACTTGATAATTGCTTTTGCGTTCCACTGTCTGCCGCAGCACTTCCCCTCCATTCTGACATGAACAAGCCCTTCCTGTCATCCTTTCTATCACCGTCCACGACCGGCAGGTCTCGGCATGTCGTCTTGAGGCTATCTGCTCATCCTGAAAGAGGCAAGATGGCTGAAGCCAAAAATTGGGGAAGGAAAACAACAGGCGTCCAGTGAAGCTAAACCGCAACGAACTAGCAAGCCCAGCCTATCACAATTACGTGGATGTCTGATAGATAAAGAAAGGGAACTTACGAAATTCGACGACAAATTTCTAACAGCGCGACGGCGATTCCTGAAGGCAAAAGGTGCTGAGCCGTGTCGTGGCAACGGATACTTGCGAGTCAAAATGCACTTATTTGCAAAATATCTGCCCCGCTTTTTGTGGAGTAGTGCGTCGAGGACCCCGGTCTCAAAAGCCGACCAGGATCAAGCTTGGCATCGCCTCACAATCATCTTTCTGGTTGTCACCTCATTGTTGCGCCTCTGCCTTCTTCCCATGAAGGAACTTGCTGCCGACGAGGCCTACTACTGGGACTGGTCACGTCATCTCGCGCTGGGATACTATGATCAGGGACCGTTCATCGCCTATCTTATTCGCCTTACAACTACGATAGCGGGCACGAATGAGTTTGGTGTGCGCCTAGGAGTGTGGGGAGTCTCCTGCGGCACCCTCATCGGCGCCTATGTCCTCACCCGGCGATTCTCTTCCTCGATGGCGGGCTTTCTGACAGTTTTGCTTCTCGCGCTCACGCCCCTGTTTACCGCAGGAAGCCTGATCGCGACCTACGATCCTCCCCTTGTATTCTTCTGGGTACTCAGTCTGCTCGCACTCGAGCGAGCGCTTTTTGCCTCACGTGAGCGCGACCAGAATTGCGCCTGGGCGGCAGCAGGTCTCTGGAGCGGCCTGGGTCTGCTCAGCAAGCACACCATGCTTTTCATCGCACCATGCTTATTGCTCTTTCTGCTGTTGTCCAAGCCTCATCGTCGGTGGCTATCCCGCCCGCAGCCGTATCTCGCCTTCTTGCTTATGCTGCTTCTCTACAGTGGCGTCCTCTGGTGGAACGCGACACACCACTGGTGGACCTTCGGCCATCTGGGTTACCTCGTCGGTAAAGATGGCGGAACGCCTCTGCGCCGTTTCGGAGATCTGGTCGGATCTCAAACCTTGTTGATCGGCCCCGGCCTGTTTCTGGGAGGCCTCTGGGCCCTGTGGAAGACGGCGCGGTATGGCCGGGAACAGACAGCCACGGAGGCGCCTGCAATGGGGCTGCCCGCTGTAGACACCACCTGGGAAACTCCGAGGGGCGACGTTCCGCACTTCTCTCAGACAGCCCGGCTTTTTCTCTGTTGCTTTGGGCTGCCGGTCCTCGCTTTTTTTTGTTTGATGACGTTCAAGGCGAAGGTGCAGGCGAACTGGGCGCCCTGCGGCTGGATCACGCCGACCATCGCGTTGGCGATCTTCCTCGCGGACGCTCGAAACC
>JANXLO010000606.1 GCA_025355115.1 Chthonomonadaceae bacterium | reverse complement strand
CCAGACTGGCCCGCTATGTCGCGGCCTACGAACTGATCGTGGCCTGCCCGGACGGCGGGTCTGGCTGGTACACCAACGCCGCGAACGACGGAGAGCGCCGCGAGGACGACATCACGCAGGACTTCATCGGGCATTTGCAGGCGACGTACTCGCTCGCTCCGCCTGGCAAAGCCTGGGGGATCGGCGGGTTTTCGATGGGCGGATATGGAGCGGTCAAAATCGCTCTGAGGCACCCGCATCTGTTCTCGACGGCGGTCAGCCACAGCGGGTCCTTCGAGAAGATGCAGACCGCCAGCCCGCATCCCGTCTTCGGCGATCCCGAGAAGGATCGCGGCATGAGGCATCGTGAAAACCCCTTCTGGCTGATAGAGCAGGCCCTCTGCCGATGGCCCACAGAGCGTCCCCGTCTGCATATCGACTGCGGCACGGAGGATGCATTGCTGACCTCGAACCGGCGCTTTGCGGATCACATGAACTTCGTCGGCTATCCCTACACTTATCGCGAGCTTCCCGGCCAGCACTCCTGGCCCTACTGGGACAGAGCTTTCAAAACCGGCCTTCCGGAACTTGTGCGTAGCCTCGGGGCAACGGCCAGGACTTCGCAGGGAGCGGACACAGACCCAACAATTGATGCGGAAAAGGAGACGAAGTGCAGGAGTTCGATCTGATCGTGATAGGCGGGGGCTCCGCCGGATTGAAGGCCGCACGGACGGCCGCAAGACTGGGGCGCACGGTCGCGCTGGCGGAGGAGCGCGAACTGGGCGGAGAATGCTTCTGGGCAGGCTGCGTTCCGACTAAGGCGATGGTGCGGGCGGCGCAGGTCTGGCAGTTGGTGCGGAAATCCCAGGAGTTCGGCATCACTGTTGAGATAAAGAAGGAAGACTTCGCCGCCGCGATGGCCTACAAGGAGAGCGTCCTGCGTAAAGTCGCTGGGGACGGTCCCGAGGACGGGGGCCTGTCGAAGTACGGCGCGGTCTTCTACAAGCAGCGCGCGAGCTTCGAAAGCCCGAATGAGATTCGAGTCGGGACAGAGGTTATCCGCGGCAAGCAGATCGTGATCGCATCTGGAACCGTCCCGAAAATCCCGAGCATCCCCGGTCTCGAGGAAGCGGGATACATCACCAACCGTGAGGCTGTCGATCTCCCGAGCCTTCCGAAGCACATGGTCGTCCTCGGAGCCGGGCCGATCGGCCTTGAGTTCGCGCAGGTGTTCCGTCGGTTCGGCTCTCAGGTCACGGTGCTGGCGAAAGACCCGCAGATTCTTCCCCGTGAGGACGAGGAGGTCGCCGCGCTTGCCGCCAGCTTTCTGATCGAGGAGGGCATCCGCATCCTGACCGGCTGCTATGTCGAGCGGGTCACCCACGCGGGCGGAACGAAGACCCTGCGCGTCCGGCATCATGGCGGCCTCGAGGAGATGCACTGTGATGAGATCCTCGTCGCCGTCGGGCGCGACGCCGCAGTCGAGGGGATGAACGTCGAGGCGGCTGGCATCGAGTTCGAGCGCAGATGCATCCATGTCAACCGCTATCTCGGCACGAACGTCCCGCACATCTGGGCGGCAGGCGACATCAGCGGCGGCTACCTGTTCACGCACGTCGCCAGCTACGAGGGCAAGCTGGTCGCCCTCAACGCCTTCACGGACAGGCCGGAGCCGTTCGACCATCGAGTTGTGCCGCGATGCACCTACATCGACCCGGAGGTCGCCAGCATAGGCATAACGGAGCGGCAGGCGCGCGAGCTGGGCCGCCATGTCGTGACCCACTCGTTCTCGTTCGCGAACCTCGACCGTGCCATCATCTACGGTGAGGGCAAGGGTCTTGTCAAGCTGGTAGTCGATGAGCTGGATGGTCAGATTCTCGGAGCGCATCTCGTCGGGCCGGACGCCTCCAGCATCATCGCGGAGCTCGCGATCTGCATGAAGCACCATCTGCCCGTCTCCGCCATCGCAGACACTATGCACGCCTACCCGAGCTTCCCCGAAGCAGTGGAGGCCGCCGCGCTCTCCGCCCCCAACTACAGAGGCCAGGTGGAGGGCGCGACTGGGTAATCAGTAATGACCACCAAAAGTATACAACCCTTGGTGCCTGCTAGCCGGGGGCGGGGAGGCGGAAGGCTAGAACCAGGCCAGTTGCGGTGACGGCGGCGGTCAGCAGAAAGAGTACGGGCAGTCCCGCGAATGTGGCGAAGCGGTCGTGCAGGACGAATAGACTGCCGAGCGAGGGATAGAACGCCGACGGCACGAACAGCAGATTGATGAGGGCGATGAAGACCGGGCGCTCGTCCTCCGCGATGTGCGACAACAGATAGTGGTTGAGTACGATCCACATTCCCCAGCCGAGAGTGCCGCCCATGAGCAGAAAGACCAGCGCAAACAGCACGGGCGAGAGGCTGCCGAGCGTGAAGGCCATGACGGGAGTGAGCAGACAGCCGAGCGCGAGGGCGCGTACTGCGGTCGCGGGATTTCGCTTCTCGCTGAGGTATGTCCAGAGCGGCATGAGCGCGACGATTCCCACTGCGGACGCCGTCTGATAGATGCCGCTCCACGAATCGGGGAGGTGGAAGCGGCGCAACGCGTACAGCACGTAGAAGGGCGCGGACGCGCTTCCGAAGCCGATGAGGAGCTGAATGCCTGCGAGGCGGGCGAAGGAAGGATTGCTGCGCACAAGCCCCGGCAGTCGTTTGAAGTAGGCGATGAGAGGGATGTGGGCCTGAACGGCGGAGGCCGGAAACGGCGGCTCCCGAATCATTAGCACTCCGATGAGCGAAATTTGGAACATCAGCGCGGCGACCAGCATCAGCAGCGCATAGTTGTGCGGGAACGGGAATAGTGACGAAGCCAGGACTCCGCGCACCAGAAACGCCGCGATAGCGATGCTTATCAGGCCCGACAAAAGCTGCGTCACCGCGAAGAAGCGGCCTCGAACTTTGCCTGAGAAGGCGCGGGCGACGATCTCCATCCAGGGAACGTAGCCAAGCCCGTCTCCCAGCGCCCAAAGCGTGAGGAGCAGCACCAGCGCGACCAGTGCTCTGCTCCTCGCGCCGTCCGAGTCTGCGGCGTGATAGAGGAAGTAGGGGAGAGCGAGCAAGGGCAGTCTGGTGACCGCCGCGATGAAGACGAGGAAAGGCTTCTGCCGCGGCTTGCCATGCATCGCGTAGGCCACCACGATTTGAAGGCTGTTGAACGCGAGATAGCGCAGTGTGACGAAGCCGCCGATCAGTAAGCTGCTGCCGCCAAGCCGCTTCAGCAGCACGGGCAGCACCGCGCTCGGGTCGGTGAAGGCCATTCCGATAGAAAAAAAAGTCACGTCCAGCAGAAGCGCAAACAGATTCCGACGCACATGCGCGCCTTCGCGCTCACCTGACTGTTCCAGATCCATACCCTGATAATACCCCAAACCGGCGCACGTCCGCCGAGGAAACACTATGCCCACTACTCTGGAAGAGAGACCCGAAACTCCTGCGCCAGCCAGGCAGATACGCGAAGGCGTACTCGCTGGCTTTCTCGTCGTCGCCCTCTGTTTCGTCGGCTGGAAATGGCAGCACAGCGCCGCGCAGGCCCAGGCGCGCAACGACATCAAGCAGAAAACCCGGCAGGCTCAGCAGCCCGATACGCGGCCCCTCAACCATCTCGCAGGCTCGACCAGCCCCTACCTGCTTCAGCACTCGCACAATCCTGTCGACTGGTATCCGTGGGGCGAAGAGGCCATTCAGCTCGCGCGCAAGCTCAATCGGCCCATCTTTCTCTCCGTCGGCTACTCCGCCTGCCACTGGTGTCACGTTATGGAGCGCGAGGACTTCGAGAACCCGGATATCGCCAGAATCCTCAATCAAAGCTTCGTCTGCATCAAGGTAGATCGCGAGGAGCGTCCCGACATCGACAGCCAGTATATGACCGCCGTTCAGATGATGACGGGGTCGGGAGGCTGGCCCATGTCCGTATGGCTCACCCCTGATCTCAAGCCCTTCTACGGCGGAACTTACTACCCGGCGGATCAGTTTCAGCCTCTCCTCCAAAAGATAGCCGCTCTGTGGAGCAGCGATCCCGTCAAAGTCCGCGCCGCCGCCGATCAGGTGAGCGTCGGGATGAGGCAGGCTCTCGACGCAGCCGCCCGCAAGACAGCAGATGCCATTCCTCCCGACAGCATCGCTAAAGCTGAGGATTCTTTTCTGCGCGACTTCGACCCGGTTAATGGGGGATTCGGAACAAAGCCCAAATTCCCCGACGCCCCGCGCCTCCGTTTCCTGCTCGAGCAGCAGCGTCGCAGCCCCAGCCCTAAAGTGCTCGCGCTTCTGACGCGCACTTTAGATGCGATGGCCCGTGGAGGCATATTCGACCAGATCGGCGGGGGATTCCATCGCTACAGCACCGATGCCCAGTGGCATGTGCCGCACTTCGAGAAAATGCTCTACGATCAGGCTCAACTAGCTCAGGTCTACCTCCAGGCCTACCAGCTCACGCGCGAGACTCTCTACCTGCAGACCGCGCAGCGCACGCTCGACTTCGTGCTTCGTGAGATGACCGATGCGAAAACCGGAGCCTTCTATGCGACACTCGACGCGGACAGCGAAGGGGAGGAGGGCAAGTACTATCTCTGGACGGCGCAGGAGATCGAGACCGCGCTCGGCAAAGCCGATGCCGGCCGCATTGATGCCGCGTACGGCGTCACTCCTGCCGGCAGCTATACAGGCGGCAACAACATTCTGTATCAGCCTCTCCCCGTTTCTCCGGGCGAGGAGGCCACGCTCGCACCCCTCCGTGTAAAGCTTCTTACGCTCCGCGGCGAGCGCATCCGCCCGAGCACCGACGATAAAGTCATCGCAGGCTGGAACGGCCTCATGATCGGTGCCTTCGCGAAAGCCTATGCCGTCAATCGCGACGAGCGCTATCGCAAAGCCGCCCAAAACGCCGTCGACTTCCTCGCGTCTACTCTGACCAAACCCGACGGAAGCCTGCTCCGCGCCGCTCGGCTCGGCAAGCCCGGCACTGTCTCCGGTTTCCTGGACGACTACGCCTACGCGTCAGATGGACTGCTCGACCTGTGGGCCGCTACCGGTGAGGAGCGCTACCGTACCCAGGCCCAATCCATCGCGCAACAGATGCTTCGTCGCTTCTGGGACAATAACGGCTCAGGCGGTTTTCTGCTTCCCGGCCCCACCGGCGCGCCTGTCTCGCAATCTCGCTCCGGTGAGGACGACGCGACGCCTTCCCCAACCGGCGTTGCGGCGCAGGTGCTTTCACGGCTCGCCGCCCTTCCCGCCTCGCCAGGTCAGCCGCCCGCTCAGGCGGCCCAATACCGCCGTCAGGTCTCGCTCGCCGTGCAGTCCTTCCAGCCGCTCATCGCCCGCTCGCCATCTGCCTTCCCCACACTCCTTCTCGCCTGGCAATCCCTCAATCCAAAATAAAGCTGCATCTGGCCCCAACAAAGCAGCGCCGACGGTAAGCTGAAAGTCCGTCCTCACGGACTTTGTAATTGGTTCGGTGGGAGAGCCGCTCGGGGACACCGAAGTAAACTTCTGCGCTGCGGGCCTTCGGCCAAGTGACCGCCTGCGCGGCCACATCGACGAGCGAGCGTCTGCGACGCCTCCCGGCATTTCCGTCCGGAGGACGTTTGCCTTTTAAGGACAGGGATTTTCTATAGTGGTCGGGTTTGTCAAGACATGGATCCGACTATTTTTAAGTTAGATCCGGCTCCTTTCTTCCGGGAATTTCTCCCTCACTGGATGCAGGCGCGATCGCCTC
>JANXLO010000275.1 GCA_025355115.1 Chthonomonadaceae bacterium | reverse complement strand
TCGGTAAACGAGATCCAGGTAGAGCCGGAAGGGAAGGCAGCCGTCTGCCGCTGGCCGGTGCGCTGAAACTCCTCGTTGGTCTTCAAATAGTGGTGAAAGCGGAGCATGAACTCATCGTAGGCGGAGCGGTTAGGGATGCGCAGGCCGAGCAGCCGGCCAGCCAGCGACGCCCGTCGCCAAATCCCCGCCAGTGGGCTCGCGACACGGTTCAGCCCGGCGGCGACGGCGTACTGCCGAGCCAGATCCTCGAAGGGATCAGCAGTTCCCCACACGCGCTCTCGAGTCGGATGGATGTTCGTGAAGGCGCGGAGAATGCGCCCGCCATGCGTGGGCCTTGTTGGAAACGCGTCGAGATGCATGAGGTCGTTCCGATGACGCACGGGCAGGTTTCGGCCCTGCTCCTCAACCGGGCGGAAGCTCGCATAGTCAACTCGCCACAGCCGCGCATAAGCTGGAAACAAGCGGCTCATGCAGTCGATCGCGCCTTCGGAATAGTGCGCGAGTACCGTGCGCATTCTCTCGGCGTTCGCGGCGTCGGAGGTGTCCGCTCCAGTCACTTTCTGCAGATGCGGCTTGTAGGCAATATTCTTATGTGAGGCGCGATCGGTCTGCTTCTGCGCCCTCAAAAAGGCGCAGTCCTCTTCCTGAGGAAGAAAGGGCGTCGTGGGCAGCAAGAGAATATTGCCGCGCTCCAGTTGCTGGCAGAGCCAGCCGGAGTACTCGGCATCGTTTTTATTCAGATCAACCTGGATCAGCTCCATCCTTCACTCCGTGCGGAAATCTCCGCTCTCTCCGAAATCATTTGAACCGCACTCTTGAAATCTAATTCCTGCAAATAAGGGATCTGTCCTGAAGAACCAATGCAACTCAAGCCAATCAGTCAGAGACCCGTCTTAGTTTATTCAATGGCCGGGCAATATCCTCCCCTCAACGGGCGCGCGGGATAATCCAGCCGTTCTCGACTTTGGTGAAGCCAACGCGCGGGTAGTAGTCCATGGCGTTCGGAGCGGAGAGCAACAGCAGTGCAGCCTCATCCCCAATCGCCTCCTGCACACGCTCGATCAGGGCTTTCCCGATGCCCTGACGCTGACAGACGCTGTCCACGGCGAGATCGGAGAGATAGCAGCAGAAGCTGAAGTCGGTCAGCGCACGAGCGATGCCGACCAGCCGTCCAGCCTCCCTCGCGCAGATAATGAGATTGGCGTGCGCGATCATCCGGTCAATGCGCTCCAGATCGTCCACCGGCCGCTTTAATCCTGCCCGTCTGTACAGATCCGCGACCTCCTCCGCGCCGGGCGCCTCCTCGACGCTGTAAACGATTTCGTTAGCGATCATCTAGGCTCCTGTTTCCCGGCAAAAGGCGGACTGTCCTCTCCAGCACTTCGGCCACAGAGACGGCGTCGAGGCAAGGCGGGTGCTTATGTTCGCAGTGACGCCAGTCGCAGGCGGCCCCGCAGTTCTCCCGGTGACTGAGTGCGTTCTCGCGCTGACCGTAGGGGCAGACCCGCTCCGGATCGGTCGGCCCGATAATGGATACTACCGGCCGCCCCAGCGCTGCCGCCAGATGCCCCGAGCCCGTATCCCCGCATACGTGGACGGCGCAGCGTTTCAGGACCGACGCCAGCTGCTTCAAATTCGTTCGGCCTGCCAGACTGACTATGGGACAGCGCGCGGCGGCGGTGACCGTTGCCGCCACTTCGACGTCCGCCGTCAGCAGTACCGAAGGCAACCCGTGCTCGCTATAGAGTGCATCGCTAAAGGCCGCGTACCGCTCATTTCCCCACTGTTTGATCGCATTTGCCGAGGCGGGGTTCAGCGCGATGAACGGAGCGTTCGGGGCGATTCCCTGCTCGCAGAGCATGGCTTCCGCCGCCATCTCATCGGCCTCTGGGATATGAAAAGGAAATTGCGGCGTCTCTGCCTTCGCGCCCAAAAATCGCGCCACATCCAGATACTGATCCACGATATGGATGCTCGTTGGAAGCCGGGGAACGGGCTGTTCGATCATCGCGGCGGCTTCACGCAGCCAGTGATATCCCAACCTGCACTTCGCGCCGGAGGCCGCGGCCACGATGGCGCTCTTCGTCAAGCCCTGGAGATCCAGGGTCAGGTCAAATTTACGGCGATGCACATCGCGTACACGCTGCCCGATATACTTCACCCAATGCGGGGTAAATAGCGCGCTGCCCCGATATTTCTTCAGGGTCATCACATCCGTCAGGCAGGGGTTGCCGGTCAATAGAGGTGCGAGTTGCTCCTCGACAAACCAGGAGATCTCCAAATGCGGAAATGTCTCTTTCAGCGCGGCGGCAACCGGCAGAGCATGAATGACATCACCAAGCGCGCTCATTTTTATGATGAGCACCCGCTGAACGGAGAGCATATCGGGGGGCTGAAGAGCCATCAGGACTTTGTTCCCGACTGCTCCGTCTTTGGAGTGTCCTGGCTTCGTCGCGCCGCTTCCTTCTCTTTGTCCGTCGTGGCCCTTAGCGTCGCAGCCTCAAAGTCGCCGTCCGGAAAGACGCCCGGCGATGCCTTCCAACGGTCGTGCAGCCAGAGCCACTGCGTCGGGTTGCGGAGTATTCTGGCCTCTAGTCGAGCGTTGATGAGCGTCATAGTCCGCTCCACATCCGGCAGTTTTACTCCAGTCGGCACGACCGTTTCCGGCGGCTCGAACGTAATATGGAAACGCTTGTCCGGCAGGCGCTCACACCAGGCGAACAGCAGCGGCGCCCCCGTCTTGAGATGAATGATCGCCGGGCCATCCACTGTTCCTGTCGGTTGGCCGAGAAACGGGACGAACACATCGGCGGCGTTCTGATCCGCTAGAATCGCGACGATCTCGTTCTTCTTGAGACATTGCAGAACCGCGCGCGCCGAGTTGCCGCGATAGAGCACTTGCGCTCCGTTGCCTTCCCGCGTGTCGGTCAAGACTTTCGTGGCGTCCGGGTCGCGCGCATCCCTCGCGACCACGTTGAGGGTGTAGCCGTGCGTGGAGAGCCAGCGGCCCATGAACTCCCAGTTGCCGAAATGCCCTGTGACGAGCAGGACTCCCTTGCCCGTCGCCAGAGCGGCGCGCAGGTTCTCCTCGCCCTCCACTACAGCCAGTCTGTCCACGGCTTCACGGTCGAGCAGAGGCATCTTCAAGAACTCGCCCGCCATCGTCCCGAAATGCCGGAAGACGGCCCGCGCCATGCGCTCGCGCTCGGCGACCGGCTTCTCAGGGTAGATCAATGCGAGGTTTTTCTGCGCCACACGTCGATAGCGGCCCACCAGGCGGTAAGCAACCCCCGCTAGCCCTGCCCCAAACAGCCGCGCCAGAGGCAGCGGCATGCTTCTCACTGGCCCTACGACCAGTCGAAGCAGCACGTTTCCCGCCTTCCGCTCCATCCGCTTGCGGAGCGGAGGGCGGCCGCCCTCCGCTGGCAATGTTGTCTGATAAGCCATTCACGAACTCTTTCCAGCCAAAATAACTATCGGGCATTCCGTCTAAAGCGGCCCGTGGGGCTATTTCCCCTGCATCAGCCTTGAGACTATGACGTCTCGTAGCGTCCCTTCGTCATCAACCTGCATCTCGACTTGAAGCGCCAGCAAAGGCAGTGTCGCGGCGTCGGGATTCAATTTTATCGCGTCCTTCTCTGTGGTGATGACAACTTCCGCTCCCGCGTTGGCGGCTTCTATGCAGGCCCTATTCAGCTCGTCCGTTGAGATTAGGGCGTGGTCGCGAAACCGATATCGAGCGACCATCTCTGTCCCGAGCGAGCCCAGCATCGCCTCAAAGGCGGCGGGATTGCCGAGCGCGGATAGGGCGGCCACTTTGTGGCCATGAAGCCACGAGAGAGGAGACTCTATTTTACCCTTCAGATCTCGCAATCCGGTGGGGATAAGATCTGCGGTAAGGATAGGAGTGCCGGGGGCAAGCTCCGTCGCCCGCTGGCGTACTCGCTCCACCTGCGCCGCCCCGGCCCGGCCCGCGCCAGTCAGCACCACCACTCCGGCGCGGCGCAGATGCGAAGGCGGCTCACGTAGCAGCCCGCGAGGGAATGTCCATCCGTTGTCGAACGGCTCGGAGGCGTCGAGAAGCACGATGTCGAGATCGCGATGCAGCTGCCAGAACTGCAAGCCGTCGTCCAGCACTATCACGTCGGGGTGAAATCGCTCGCATGCCAGACTTCCCGTCACGCGGCGATCCTTGCCCACCACAACGGGAACCCCCGGCAGAGCCTCAGCCAGCAGGCAGGCTTCGTCGCCCGCCTGCCGTGCACCAAGCAGCAGGTGGTCGCCGTCGGAGGCAACCGCGCAGCCATATTCGTTCTCTCCGCCGTATCCCCTGCTCAATACGACGACACGCTTGCCA
>JANXLO010000518.1 GCA_025355115.1 Chthonomonadaceae bacterium | reverse complement strand
CAAGATGTCAACGTTATGATAGACTATATGCAGTTCAGTCAACTGAACAAACCAAAAAGAGGAGACACAAAATGAACTTCGCCTGAACAATCCAATCAGGATTCCCGCTTCCTTCGCTCAACCGAATCGGGCTCGAAGATCGATGTTTGCCTGGTCTTGAAGTGACCCCACCCCGATTCGCTTTTGAACTGCTTGTCGCGGAGAGTGGGCTCTGGCTTCCGGAGCCGCAGCCCGTGGCATTGCAGCCAGGTAGGAGGGCGATCGCTGCCAGGAGAGATGCCGATCTACGGTTTCGTGCGTCTATTGTTTTCATTGTCAGCTTATCCCCAACTGCACATTCCGCCTCCGCAGCCCGCGATACCGCGTCGAAACTGGGATCTCAGTGTTTTGCGCTGAGGTGCAGCCTCTCGCCTGCACACTTCTGCTCCCCCACACGGGACGCGCAAAGGAGGGGCCTCCGTGGACTGAACCCCAAACCCCGGACAGTGCTCTCAAGCAAGTTTCCTGGTGGTACACTACCTACCAATCAAGGAGATTTGCATCATGCCCGGACGAACCTTTACCCGCGAATTCAAACTCGATCTCTGCCGTCAACTCGACAGCGGAGCCAAGCGCCCGGCCCAACTCTGTCGCGAACATGCCCTCGGCGAGACGGTCATGTCGCGCTGGCGGGCGGAGTTTCGGGAACGGGGAGAGAACGCCTTTACTCCCCGGCAACCTCAACTGCCCACGGCCGACCAGGCTCTGGAGCAACGGGTGGCAGAACTGGAGCGCCATTGTGGGCAGCTCTCCCTGGAGAACTCCCTTTTAAAAAAGTTAGTCGTGACCATTCCCTCGCGGACCGACATCAAGTGATCCACGACGGCCTGCAAAGCCAGCCGACGGCTTCTCTGGTGCAGATGTGCAGCGCTCTCTCGGTGAGCCGATCCTGGTACTATGCGCGTCCCGCCTCTGTCGAGCCGACCCAGGAGGAGATCCGTTTGCGTGATGCCATCGAACGCCTGACGCTTGAGATGCCTGGCTATGGCTATCGGCGCATCACCCGCCAACTTCAGCGCGACGGCTGGACGATCAATCACAAGCGGGTGCTGCGCATTCTGCGAGAAGAAAGTCTGCTCTGCCGCTTGAAGAAGCGCTTCGTGCATACGACCGACAGCCGGCATTCTCATGGCATCTATCCCAACCGGATCAAGGCCATGACGCTGCTGCAGTGCGATCAGGTCTGGGTGGCTGACATCACCTATATAAGGCTTCCGCAGAACTTCTGCTACTTGGCGGCCATTCTGGACGGGTTCTCTCGCCGTTGTATCGGCTGGCATCTGTCGCGGGACATCGACACGGGTCTGAGTGTGGCGGCTCTGGAGAAGGCGATCACCCTGCGGCAGCCTGCGAGCGGTCTGATCCATCACTCCGACCGAGGGGTGCAATATGCCAGCACGCGCTACACCGAGCGTCTGGAGCAGATCGGGGCGCTGGTGTCGATGTCGGGCAAAGGCAATCCCTACGATAATGCCAAGGCCGAGAGCTTCTTCAAGACGCTCAAACGCGAAGAGGTCTACCTCAAGGAGTACACGACCTATGCCGAAGCCGAGGCAAACCTCGGATCTTTCATCGACGACGTTTACAATGTCAAAAGGCTGCACTCCAGCCTCGACTACCTGCCTCCGGTGGAGTTCGAAGCGACCGAGGCGAGCAAGGCAATCAGACGACCAACAGGGACTTAGCTTGACTTACCTGTCCGGTAAAAGGGGTTCACTCCATACCTCACGAACGCGCTAGAATCTGGAGGAAGTCGAAAAGCCCAACTAGACATGCTTCCTGACTTCCTGTCACATGAGGCTATTGCCGCTAATCAGGTGAAGGCAGGGGCACCTATCACCGTAGTAGTGGGCAATCCGCCGTATTCAAGCATTTCGGCCAACATGAACACGTGGATACGTGACGAAGTGAACTCGTACCTTCTCATTGACGGGGAGCGGGTTGTTGAGACGCCACTTGGTGTCCGCTGTCTTGAGTGCTTCGACTTCGTTCGTGAATGTCACCTGGGATAAAAACATTTGAGGTGATTGATTGCGTTTGGGTGGAGCGGAAAAAAAAATCGACAAATGAGGAG
>JANXLO010000513.1 GCA_025355115.1 Chthonomonadaceae bacterium | reverse complement strand
TTCACACTTTGCTGTTCTGCTCATTGACAGTTTCTCTGTCCAAGTCGTATAATAGCCCTGTCAAATCATCTCAATTTTTGTCGTGTCGCCGTCTATTCGATGGCCCATCGCCTGCCCGCTCGCGCCTGGGCGCGGTGGGCTTTTCCGCGTTTGTCTTTGAAAGTGATGCCATGAGTCTGCTGTCCGTCAATAATTTGGAGAAGTCTTTTGGGCCCGATACGCTGTTTAGTGGCGTCAGCTTTAAGCTGGAGTGGAGGCAGAAGCTGGGCCTGGTGGGGCGCAACGGCAGCGGCAAGACCACGCTCCTTCGCATTCTCACCGGGCAACAGGAGGCCGAAAAAGGCAGCGTTCATTTTGAGCGCGGGGTGGAGACCGGCTATCTGAAGCAGGAGGATGCGGTCGATCCCGACCGCACGGTGCTTCAGGAGGCGGAGGCCGCGTTCGCGCACATCACCGAGATGGAGCAGAGGATGCGTGCAGTCGAAGTCGAGATGGCCGATGCCCTGGGGGAAGGCGATCTCCAGCGCGCCATGCAGGAGTACGCACACCTCCACGACCGCTTCGATGCGATGGGCGGCTACGACAATCTTCGCGACATTCCTGGCGTTCTCAAGCGGCTTGGGTTCGGGCCGAACGACCTCAACAAAACCTGCGGGCGGCTCTCCGGCGGCGAAAAGACCCGGCTCGCCATCGCCCGCCTGCTCCTCTCCGGCCCTGATATTCTCTTTCTCGATGAGCCGACCAACCACCTCGACATCGAGGCGACGGAGTGGCTGGAAGATTTTCTGAGAGACTTCGGCGGCGCCATTGTGCTTGTCTCCCATGATCGCTATTTTCTCGATCGAGTGGTCAACTCCATCGCGGAGGTAGAAAATCAGCGCGTCACGCTCTATCCCGGCAACTTCTCCGCCTTCTGGCAGCAGAAGGAGGCCAATCGCAAGCGGCAGGCCGAGATGTACGACCGCGAGCAGAAGGAGATAGCGCGGCTGACGGAGTTCTTTGAGAAGTGGAAGAACACGCCCTCCAAGAAGAATCAGGCCGTGATGCGAATGCGCTGGGCCGAGCGGATCAAGCAGCACGGCCTCAGCATGAAGCTCGACTCCTCCGCCACCGAGCGCGTTGCGGCAAAGGGAAAGACCGCCAAGCTGGGGGTCAAGTCTTCTCAGCTGAGCGGCAACGAAGTCGTGGTGCTCGACAACCTGGGGAAGCGGTTTGGCAGTCGTATCCTCTTCGAGGGAGTGACTGCCCTGCTCAGGCGCGGAGAGCGCATCGGAGTCGTCGGCCCCAACGGTGCGGGCAAGTCTACGCTTATCAAGATTCTCCTCGACCGCGAGACGCCGACATCTGGCATGGCACGGCTTGGGGCGAGCGTGACGGTGGGCTACTTCGCCCAGGACACCAGCGACCTTGACATGGATGCCAGCGTTCTCGACAACATGATGGACGTTGCGGAGATGGAGCCGGTGACGGCGCGGTCTCATCTGGGCCGATTTCTTCTCACGGGCGACGATGTTTTTCGGCCGGTACGCCTACTTTCCGGCGGCGAAAAGAACAAGCTCGTTCTCGCGCAGCTCACCTGGCTGAAGCCCAACCTGCTGATTTTGGACGAGCCGACAAATCACCTTGATATCGACTCGAGGGAGGCGCTTGGCGTGATGCTGCGCGAATACGACGGCACGCTGCTGCTCGTCTCGCACGACAGGTATCTGCTGGATCAGGTGACCACGCACACGATGGAAGTGGCGGACGGCAAGGTCACGCTTTTCGACGGCCCGTACCGCGCTTACCGTGCGAAGAAGGCCTCGCAGGCGCGGGTCTCACCACCGCCAATTCTTTCGAGTAGGCAGCCGGAAGCCGCTGCGAACGGCAGAAATCCGGGCTTAGAATCCCTGCTCCAGCAGCGACCTGCCCAGGCAGTGTCCGCCCCGGCCGGACTGAACGCGCACCAGATGTCGAAAGAGCGACAGCGCGCCAAGAATCAAGTCGTCGGCGCGGAGCAGAAGATTGAGACGCTGGAGCAGCGGCTGCGTCAGATCGAAGGCGTGCTCTCCAATCCTCAGCCTTCCGACAATCTGGTTGCCCTCTCCCAGGAGCACGGAGGCGTCCAGAACGCGCTATCCGAGGCGATGGACACCTGGGAAAAAGCCATCGCCTATGCGGAGGCAATCGCCTCATGACAGAGCATCACTCTCCCTGCGGGACGCCGCGAGAAAAATATATCGCGGTTCGTCCGCGTTCAGGGAACAAGTCCGCCAGTCCGTGCGTCTATTAGACATCTCCTGCTTCCAAGGCGGGATGAAGATTTAAACTGAAAACTGAACATTGTTCGCCGAGACGGCAGTGATTGTCGTCTCGGTTCAGACCAGGAGCGTCTGCAGTCTGCCATTCATGGGCTTGATTGCGGGCGCTTTTTACATACGAGGTCTCAAAACTGAATATTCTGCGACTCCGAATCGAGCGCAGAACGCCCAAAAGTGAAAACTAACTGCATAGTGGACAATTTAACAGCGATGCTAATCGTTTAATCGATCCTCCAAAACGACATACACGGCACAACAGAATAGTTCGAAATGAGATCACGCAATAGATGCTCTCCGGAGTCATATATCTCCTGAACCACTGCATCAACTGCGGATCGGAAATCAAGGGCGGGCTGTGAACAATTTCATAGTCCGCCCGATAAAGCAAATCTACTAATCAAGTGAGCATTGAATTGGACGCGTTCTTGCGCGGATGCAGCACTCAATCGTGCAGTTTATAAGCAAGGGAGTAAAAACGATTATGGGCGTACTGACGTGGATTATCGTGGGAGTGATCGCAGGCTTCCTGGCGAAGCTGGCAGTGCCCGGAACCCGTGACGAACCGTCCGGCTTCCTGGGAACCATGCTTCTGGGAGTGGTCGGCGCGGTCATCGGCGGCTGGATTTGGAACCTGCTTCTGAATCGACCCGGAGCGAACGGCCTCGATCTCGGCAGCGTCTTCGTCGCATTCGTCGGTTCCATTGTGGTAATCGGTGTCCTCAGACTCTTCGACCGTCAGACGCTCACTTACTAAACTACTCAAATTTTTCAGAGCAGATGCTCATAATAAGCGAAGAGGCAGTGCCAGCAACCGCAGGCGCTGCCTCTTTTTGCTGTCCAGATTTGACGCGACATCGACGTCAGGAGCGATAACATGTAGACTCTGCAACTGTAACACCTCGTTATCCAAATCGTCTAAGCGGGGAACAGGCAGTCTGGATAAGGCAGTTCAGGAGGGATGGGCGATGATCGAGTACTATACCCATGCGGTCGTGCATGCGCTGGAGGGTTTTCTGGCGCTCTTCACTCGTCTTTCCACGCCGCTCGCTATTCTGATGGGACTCGCGGCGGTGGCTGTCGGCCTGATACTGGCCTCGCATCGGGAAAACAAGTGGCTGAACGAGGCAAATTGGCGACGCCATTCTGCCGCAGGACTCGGCGCGCTGTGCACGGTGCTCGTCCTTATTGCGGGCTGGACTTGCCTTCATACAGCGCTGTCGCTCGCTCAACAGGACATTCAGTGGCGCGCATCCGCCGAGGCGACCGCCAACCCTGTGCCTGACGCCCCCGCCGTCACACAGTTCGAGCCAACCGTGGCTGTGCTGGCCGAGCATACCTATCAGCGAACTCTGACGTTGCCGCCCGACTTTGTTCAGCGAATCGGAACCGATGGCGTGGGAGCTCTGTCTCCTTACATCACAGACCCCTCAGCAAGCAATGTGCTGAAGCTGATAGACACTTTCCGACGGAGCGGCAAAGATGTGGTCTTCACACGTCAGATGACTCGCCTGGATGAGGAGCCTGTCCCCTTCGCCACCTCTCAGGTCAATGTTGCGTTTCGGCGGCTCGCAGGCCGCGCCTACGACGCGGATTTCGAGGGGCATTACATTTTCCTCAACTCGAGACCTGAGCCCATCACCGCCCGCTTCCTCTTCCCGCTGCCGGCTGAAAACACCATCCGCAATCTGAGCGTGAGCGTCGGAGGACATACGGTGACGGAGCCAAACGCCTCCGGGGAGTACGAGTGGCGAAGCCTGATGCGCCCCGGCGAGCAGTGGGAGGCCATTGTGCGCTACCACGTAATAGGCGCAAGAACCTGGCAGTATGGCCTCGGCTCAAAACGTGGGAAAGTTCAGACTTTTCGGCTGTTGGCCACGACTGGTGGCCCCGTGACATTCCTGCGAGGCAGCCTTCAGCCAAGCGCGGTGGGGCGGGACACTTTGCGTTGGGATCTAACGAATGTGGTGACTACGCAGCGACTGGCCATCGCGTTTCCGCCTGACATCGAGCGCAGAGAGGTCTACTTGCAGGCGCTGAGTGCGCTGCCGACCAGCCTTGTCCTGTTTCTGATCGGAGCATTGGCTATAGGGTGGAAGTTCGGGGTGAGGATGCATCCAGGAGCATTAGCGGCTGCATTGGTCCTGTTCACGCTCGGGCTGTGGGCGTCGCCCGTAGTGGCAAACTATCTCGGTGCACAGGCTGGGCTGCTTATCGCGCCGCTGTCAGGCGCCTTTGGTGCGGCGAGAGTGCTGGGCCGGCGATCACTTCTCGCCTCCGTTCCCGCCGCCCTTCTGCCCGCCACGTTCCTGAGCCCAACGCACAGTGGGCTACTCGTCCTGCTACTGACAGTTGCCGCAATCTACGCTATCGTCCGGGTCATACGTGCCGAAACGACCTAAATCAAGCAATGTTGACTATCCGCGGTGAACTAGCCAGCGCATGATGTCGTTGTAGGTCACGAGAAGGAACAGGACGCCGATGATCGAGATGCCGACTAGCTGTGTGGTCTGTACCTCTTTGCTCGTCAGCTTGCGTCTGCGGAGGCCTTCCCAGGCCATCAGAATGAGATGCCCCCCGTCGAGCAATGGGATGGGAAACAGATTCACTATCGCGAGGCCGAGACTGAGCGTTGCGGCGGTCAAAATCACCTGACGCGGGCCCTCTTTGCTGTCCTTGTGGATCTGCCCTGCGATGCCGATGATGCTTGTCGTGTGCTCGGCGACGTGCTTGCTGAAAATGGAGGAGAAGGTCAACTGCACCTGCATCTTGACGATCTCCGTACCGCGCACTATCGCGGCTACGGGCGTGTATCTTTTCCAGACGTAGTGGATTTGCCGCTCTATCCCGATGAGCCCGCCGGTCTTGGCGACTAGCTTGCCGTTCACCATCTCGTCGTATGGGCCAAGATAGGTCGGCACCTGTTTCGTGATGCGCTCCTTGTCGCGCAACACCGTGATCGACAATGTCTTGCCCGCCGCCTTATGTATGATGTCCACCATGTTGGTATTGTCGGTCACCGGTACACTGTCAATCTGAACGATCTTGTCGCCCGCCTTCAGCCCTGCAAGGGCGGCGGGCTTTTTGTCTACTGTGGCGGCGATGACATTGTCCGGCTTGATGTCGCTGGGCAGGCCCACAGTGAAGCCCATGACGCAGAACAACAGAAAACTGAAGGCGAAGCTCATGAACGGCCCGGCAAAAATGGTGAGCGCCCGCTGATAGAGCGGCTTCTGGTTGAAGCCATTGGGATCGGGGGTATAGTCTTCAGAGTCGAGGATCGCCTGAATATATTTTTGCTCGTCGGAGTTGATCGCTGGAGACAGCAGGATCGCGTTCAAGTCTTCTCGCCCGCTCGTGAGCAGAGTGCCCTCCGGCCCGACGGCGCTCGTCGCGACTGCGCGCACTCTCTCGGAGACGTGGTCGGCGTTCAGGTTAGCAAGGCGCGACTCATCGAGGCCCAGCAGGAAGACGCCTTTGTTGATTGCGGAGAGGGTGTTGGCGCCGTTCATCATATCCTCCGGCTCCATGCCGACGATTTTGACGAAGCCACCAAGGGGGACGCTGCGGATATTGTACTCCGTTCCGTTCCGTTTGCCGAGGCAGATCAGCTTCGGGCCGAAAAACAGCGAAAAGTCGTCCACGCGCATCTTGCACCATTTCGCTACGACGAAATGGCCCCACTCATGCACAAGGATGAGCGCACTTAGAACGGCCAGAAAATAGAAGGCGCTTCGTATCATTTCCATGGGAGGGTTGGCTCCTTGACGGTTATTCGCTTGCTTTAAGGGGCGGAGGCGTCTTCCGTGACGATCCGTCGCGCCCAGGTGTCGGCCTCGATAATGTTGAGCAGCTCAGGGGCGACGGCTGTGTGCCGTTCCATAGCCCGCTCGACGCGGCGCATGATCTCCAGATAGGCTATCCTATGGTCCAGAAACAGCCCGACGGCGGCCTCGTTGGCGGCGTTCATTACGGCGGGCATCGTTCCTCCGGTTCGGACGGCATGTCTCGCCAGTCCCAGCGAGGGGAATTTCTCCTCGTCCGGAGCCTCGAAAGTCAGATTGCTGAAGGCGCTCAGCTCCATGCGAGGCAGTCCGCTGTTCAGTCGCTCAGGGTAGACCAGCGCATACTGGATAGGCAACCGCATATCCGGCAGGCCAAGCTGCGCAATAGTCGAGCCGTCCGCGAAGCGCACCATGCTGTGGACGATAGACTGCGGATGCACCACAACCTCCACGTCCTCAACTGGCACATCGAAAAGCCACTTTGCCTCGATCACCTCCAGCGCTTTGTTCATCAGAGTCGCCGAATTGATGGTGACCAGCCCGCCCATGTTCCAGGTGGGGTGCTTCAGC
>JANXLO010000492.1 GCA_025355115.1 Chthonomonadaceae bacterium | reverse complement strand
TCTTTCCCAAGTTAGTTCATGCGTGCCAGGCATTCATCGTCTGAGCCTTCAGCGCCAGTTCGTGCAGTGGAGGGCTAAGGTAGGAGTGCCCCGCCAGAGTTCTACGGATGGCCGTCACCAGACTCTCCGTACTGGAATCTTTAAGCACATAACCATACGCTCCGTTGCGCAGCGCCTGCAGCACGTAGGCCTCGCTCGAGTGCATCGAGAGAATGACGATCCGGACTTCAGGCGCAAATTCATGCACCCGTTTTGCCACTTCGAGTCCATTGATATCGGGCATCATCAGATCGAGTATGAGTGTATCGGGCTGGAATTGCTCAATGGCTGCAATGATTGCCAGGCCCTCCCCCACCTCACCGACCACCTCCATGTCCGCCTCGGCCTCCAGAAGAGCGCGCACTCCCTGCCTTACAATTCGATGATCGTCCGCCAGAAGCACTCTAATTTTGCACATTTGCCCGCCCCTCGGTGACCGAAAGTCACCACTTTAGTATGGCCTGGTAAAAAAAACTACGCATCGGGGGGGATACGTAGTTTCCAGGCTGAAAAACCTTACTTTACAAGCCATTTCCGTCCGCAGTTTCGAAACGGGCGAATAACAAGCATATTTCCTGACAATAATGCATGAACGCCCCGGGGCGCGCCTTCGATTGTGCGATTTCACGTCAACATCTGCACGCTTTCCGTCACTAGAAGAAGCGCGCCGCAACAGCAATACGAAGGTCGCCTCCTTCAGTCTTCGACGGAGAGCAGGCCCTTGCGAATTGCGTATTTGATCAGCCCCGTCTGGTTGTGCAGCTGAAGCTTCTCCATAATTCGGGCTCGGTGCACTTCGGCAGTGCGCGGGCTTATCGAGAGACGATCCGCGACGGCCGCATTCGTGTTTCCCTCGGCAGCCAGCTGAAGCACCTCCCGCTCTCTGCCGGTCAATGTGTCGTAAGGATCCGAGTTAACGGTAAGAGCCTTTTGAAGAAAAGCCTCCATTGCCATGTCGGAGAGCGGCGGGCAGAGGTATCGACGGCCTTCAAGGGTTGTGCGAATCGCCGTGACCAGTGTCTCAGTGCTCGCCTCCTTCAGCACATAGCCTGCGGCGCCGTTGCGGAGAGCCTCCAGGACATACGCTTCATTGGCATGCATGGAGAGCACAACGATACGGACATTTGGCGAGCGCTGGCTGACCTGTCGAGTTACCTCAAGGCCATTCAGTCCCGGCATCATCAGGTCCAGAACAAGCACATCCGGGTTCAGGCGGGTGACGGCGTCGGCAACCCCAAGACCCTCGGAGACCTCTCCAATCACTTCCATATCTGCCTCGGCCTCGAGCAGAGCGCGCAGACCCTGGCGCACGATCTGATGATCGTCGGCAAGCATCACTTTTGTACGATGCAAAATAGACCTCCTTTTGTCTGGAACCGACATCAGTGACTGTTCTTTTCGTTTACACAGTAAAATCCGTTTCCTCTACATCAACTCCATTGAGCGGGTAGTTCGTGACTACTACGCTGCGGGGATCTCTCGTACTGCAGGCATTCTTCTCCGAACTCGATTCAAGCACACCTCGCGCCTTCACAAGTGAGGATAGGCGCTGATTTGGCTCACAATGGCAGTTCCACCAGGAGCCGAGTTCCTCTGCCCGGAGCCGACTGAAGCCCGAATGTGCCGCCGAGCAGCAGAGCACGTTCGCGCATTCCGGCGAGGCCATTGCTCCTTCCGGCCGTCAGCACTTCCTCGGGCGCAAAGCCTTTGCCCATGTCCTCAATTCGCAGATAGAGCTTGTCCGGGACAAGACGCACGCTCACTCGCACTGACTCGACCTCAGCGTAGCGGGCGACATTGGTCAGCGCCTCCTGTACGATCCGATAGCTTGCTGTTTCGGAAGCGCGGGCAAAGCGGTTGTCCTTCAGCCCCTCCTCCTCGAACTCAACCTGTACTCCTGTCTGCGCGGTGTATCGTTTGTTGTGCCACAGCAGCGTTGGAAGCAGGCCAAGATCATCGAGCATTCCTGGGCGCAGCTCGAGGGACATGGCTCTCACCTGGCCCATGAGCTCCGTCGCGATGTCCATTGCCAGCTTTAGATTGCGTGCGCGCCCTTCCTCCTGTAGTCGTGGGATCGCTCCCAGAGTCAGCTTTAGGCCCGTCAGATTCTGCCCAATCTCATCGTGCAGTTCGCGGGCGATGTGTGTGCGCTCCTCCTCCTGCACCTCTACCAGGCGGCGCGAGAGGGCCTGTAGCTCCTGGTTGCGCTTCAGCATCGCCTCCTTCACAGCCTGATCGCGAACTCCACGCAGATGTCCTTCTTCAGTGCGTTTGCGCTCGGTAAGATCACGCGCAATGCTCGAAATGTACTCCACGTTGCCCGCTCCATTGCGATGCACTAGAATCACCTGAGACATGGGGGTCTCTTTCCCATCAGGCGACAGGAATGCAGATTCACCCAGCCACATCCCTTCCCGTAGAGCAGTTGGTATGCCGACCTTGTGTATCAGTTTTCTCGCCCAGGAGGGGTAATAACGGAAAATGCTGTTGGGCAGCTCACCCTCCTCCAATCCCAAAAGTTCGCGTCCCGCGAGATTTATATACATGAGCCTGCCACGCAGATCGCTGATGCCCACAAAGTCAGGCGTGGCTTCGATAATCTGGAGCAAACGCACACGATCCTGCTCCGCAGCTTTTCGGTCTGTTATGTCCTGCGCCGTGCCCCACATCACCCCGATCTTTCCGTCCGGATCGCGGAGGCACTCGCCGTGCGCGATGATGTGGCGTGAAGTACCGTCCGGGAGCAGATTGCGGAAATCGAGATCGTAGGTCTCGCCGCTCTCCATCGCGGAGCGCACCAGAGAGTCATATCGGGCGCGATCGTTCGGGTGGATCTGCTCAAGATGCTCATCGAAAGTTGGAGCTTTGCTCCTGGGATCCATACCATAGAGTCGATAGGTCTCTTCCGACCACCATATGAGCCCGGTTGTTCGGCTAAATTCCCAGCTACCAATATGCGCAACCTGCTGCGCCTCGGCAAGCCGGCGTTCACTCAATTGACTGGCTTCCAGTGACTTTTTCTGCTCCTGAATATCGATGCAGGAGCCAATGTATCCCAGAAACGCCCCGTCGGCAGAGAAGCGCGGAGAACCAGTTTCAAGAAACCAGCCAAAGGCGCCCGAGGCGTCGCGCAGACGGTACTCCATGCGGTACTCTATTTGTTTTTTAGAGGCATAGCCAAATACCTCACGATAGCGAGTCAAGTCCCCAGGGTGGAGGCCGTCTGCCCACCCGTACCCCTTCTCCTGCTCAAGCCCACGACCGGTATAATGCAGCCACTGACGATTGAAATAGGTCGCTTCGCCCTCCGAATCCGACAGCCAGATAAAAGCAGGCGCACTGTCCGCCATATGCCGGAACCGGAGCTCGCTCTCACGAAGCGCCTCATCAGAGTGGACTCGGTCTGTGATGTCCTGCAGTATTCCCAGTGCGCCACGGACATTGCCAGCTTCATCGCGAAGCGGCACCGACGAGTCGCACAGCCAGCGTTTGGTGCCGCTTCGAGTGCAAAACTCATAGTCTGCGGTCCAGTAGTCTAGCCCTCCCGTGAGGAAGCAGTGGTTGGCCTCCGTAAAGTCCCTCTCCTTGAGCATGCCGGAGAGCCTGATCGTCTCCACTCGCTGATGCCAGAGCGTCGGGGTGAGCTCCTCAACGGAGTAACCAATGATCCCTTCGATATGCGGGTCGAAATAGACGTAGCTGTTCGTCTGGAAATCGATCTCGTAGACGACGCCTTCCGCACCCGTGATCAGTTGCCGATAGCGCTCCTCGCTCAATTTGAGAGCCTGTTCCGCTTTTTTGCGGTCGGAGATGTCGCGAGCGATGGCGGAAATAAAGTGCTCCCCCGACTGGGCGCGATGTCCAATCAGGACGAGTGAAAGTGGAATAGTGCGTCCGTCGGGAAGACAGAATGCGGTCTCACCGCTCCAAACGCCGGCCGCCAGCGCTGCCGGCATGCCCTCGTCCACCAATAGTCTGACCGCCCACTCGGGATAGTAGTCCGTGATGCTTCGTTTGCCGTCGCTATGACGCTGCGAGACCAGTGTGCGCTGAGCCATATTTGCGTACGTGATACGGCCATTGACGTTCGCCGTGCACACGTAATCGGAGGTCTTCTCGAGGATAGTCACGAGTCGATCCTGCGCGTTCTCTGCCTCTTCCTGCAAGTCCTGAAGAAGCAGATTTTCACGGCTTATGCGCTCTAGCCTGGCCCTGGATTCCGTGGCCTCTCTTAGCTGAAGCCTTAGCTCGATTTCAGAGATGGCGGCGGATGCGAGAGCCTGCATCGTCTCTATGTCCTCCGCGCTCCAGATGCGCGGTTTGTCATCGATTACGCAGAAGGATCCCAGCGTGCAGCCGCACGAAAGTGTGATCGGAATACCGCAGTAGGCAACTATATCGAGATCGAACATATGTTGGCTCATGGCTATAGTCGCATCTAGAGAGGAGTTCTCCACAATAAACGGCAGCCCGGAGCGTACCACATGCGGACAGAAAGCGCCGGACAGCTGAGTTCGCAGCTGGTGATTCCATTGCTCCGCCCCCATAGCCATGCTTTTGAAAAACTGACGTTCATGGGTGACCAGCGACATAAGCGAGACCGGCGCGTCAAGCAGCCGGATGGCTAATTTCGTCAGCCTGTCGAAAGCAGGCTCCGCCTCGCTGTCGACCAGGGCGGTGTTCTGGAGCGTCTTCAGTCGCATGGGATCGAGCAGTGGATCGAACGTTTCCATACTGAATAGCATACCCGTTAATGCCTGTAAATTCTCCCCTCGTCTTGGGTGCTCATCGCATGACAGCGAAGGAGCGCTCATAATCAGGAAATATTATTTCCTCCCCGCTAAATAATGAACTCTTGCTCTCCTGCTGCGTCTTTGGGTACAGTCAAGTAGTTGCCGACCCTGCGTTTTTCCCGTCGCGGGTACACGCTCAGTCTGGTCGAAGGAGTCACCACTATGATGAAATGGAAAGAGCTGTTTGTCGCGGGAGCGGCGCTGGCCGCAGCCATGAGCTCCGGAATCGCACATGCCCAGTCAAGCTCGTCGCTGAAGCCTGCCGAGATCGATCATATGGTTCGAGCCGAGTGGCAGAAGGAGGGCGTGATTCCCGCGGCTGAGGCAGATGATGCGCGCTATCTGCGGCGCGTCTATCTCGACATCACCGGAATGATTCCTCCTCCCGAAGTCGTGAGCGAGTTCCTGGCGGATAAGTCCCCCGCCAAGCGCGCAAAGGCCGTCGATAATCTCCTCGACAGCCCAGGATACGTCGCGAACTGGACCAACTATTGGGACAGAACTCTCATGTTCGGACGGGTCGAGCAGGCTCGCGTCGTCGACAAGAGCGCATTCCGACTGTGGCTAACGGAGCAGTTCGACAAGAACACTCCCTGGAACAAATTCGTCTACGATCTCATCTCCGCGACCGGGCAGAACAGCGCAGGCGGCGACAACCGAAAGATTCGCCTTGGCCTCGCCCCTGCCAGCACTACGGATGCCGATGGCCATCAGATCAACGGCGCGACCAATTGGGTGCTCCGCTACCAGGGCAAGCCAGAAGACCTTTCGGGGACCGCATCGAAAGTGTTCCTGGGGGTTCAAATTCAGTGCGCGCAGTGCCACGATCACAAAACAGAGAAGTGGAAGCAGACCGATTTTCGCTCGTTCACCGCCTGTTTCCTTAACACACGACCTCAGCCCGTCAATCCTGAGGGCTTCAAGGATAAAATGGCTCGAGACTATCGAGTCTCTTTGATAGATATCAACCGGCCGTTTGTCCCTCGCGGCAAAAAAGCGGGCAATACAGCAGTTTATGCAGTTGCGAAGCCCGCCGCGCTGGATGGAACCGACTTCTCGGATTCCGCGAACCGGCGTCAGGCTATGGCGCAATGGATGACCGCCAGGGAGAACCCCTGGTTCGCCGAGGCCATCGTTAACCGCATGTGGTCTCACTTCCTAGGGCGCGGCTTCGTAGAGCCGATCGACGATTTCCGGCCCTCTAATCCCACGATAATGCCGGATCTTATGGCTCGCCTGTCGGATGACTTTGTCGCGAACGGGTATGACCTCAAGCATCTTATTCGGACTATCTGTGCAACCCAGGTCTACAATCTCTCTTCCGCTCCCGCCGGAAAGACCGATCCGGGGAACACGCTATGGGCCAGGTTTCGACTGAAGCCGATGAATCCGCCGCAGCTAGTGGATTCTTTGGTGCAGGCCACGAACACCAAGCCTGTGCTCGAAAAGATGGCTGGAGGCAACCTGGACGCCATCAAGCTGAATGTCGAGAGGCAGTTCTCCTTCCTCTTCGACGTCGATGAAGAGTTCGAGCAGAAAGATTTCGAGGGCACTATCCCGCAGGCTCTGCTGCTGCTTAATGGGGGTATCGTCAACACCTCCGTTACGCCTATACCTGGTACAGCACTCGCCGATACTCTTACAATGCCCGGAAGCGACGCGCAGAAAATCGAGACCCTCTATCTCCGCACGCTCTCCCGCAAGCCGACCGCGACCGAGATGACGAGATGGACTAAGTTCGTGAATGAACCGCGCGAGCTGGTGACCGATTCCGGTGCGGCAATGCGGCCCGCACCGCAGCAGGCAATGCGCCCGAATGGAAAGCCCGCGAACGGCAATGGCGGCAAGCGACAGCAGGCAAACGCTGGCTTCAACCCTCTCGCCCGCGCCGCCAACCGGATCGACCCGGCCTTCAAGACGGCAAAAGGCCAGGCCTATGAAGATCTGTTCTGGGCACTCCTGAATTCCAGTGAGTTCCTATTCAATCACTAGTGCTTTAGCGTGGGAGCCATGCTCCGCCGACAATTTTCGCATCGATCGAGACTCGCACCCGGCAGCCTCACGTGGAGAATACCTATCATGAAACCCAACAGTATAAGCGAAGAAGAGCTGGAGTTCCTCGAGGATGTCGAGGAGGAGCGGATTCGGGAAGAGAACGGCGGTTCGTGTCCCGGCCCCGTCGACTCGTTCGCCACTCCCACCCTAGACAGGCGAAGCTTCATAAAGGTCGGGCTTGGCGGGATGCTCAGCCTGATGATGGCGCAGTGGCTCGATCCTAGGGCGGCAATGGCCGCGCAGCAAGCGGGTGCGCCCAAAAAAGCCAAAGCCTGTATACTGCTCTGGATGAACGGCGGGCCAAGCCACCTCGACACCTGGGACCCTAAGCCAGGAGCCGCGACTGGCGGGCCGCTCAAGACCATCAAGACCCGCATTGACGGAGTCCAGATCAGCGAGCACATGCCCCAGATTGCGGACATCGCGAACCATCTGGCCATCGTGCGTGGAATGAGCAGCAAAGAGGGCAACCATCAGCGGGCTCAGTATCTGATGCACACCGGCTACTCCCCCAACCCGACCATTACGCATCCCTCCCTCGGCGGATGGGTAAGCGAAGAACTTGGCGATCCGAAATTCGATCTGCCGTCCTTCGTCAGCATCAGCGGTCCGAGTCTCAGCGCAGGGTTCCTCGGTGTGCAGTACGGCCCGCTCGTGATTCAGCAGCCCGGCCAGCCGCCTGCCAACGTCGGATATGCCCCCGGAGTCAACATGACCCGGTTCGATATTCGCCAGAACGCGCTGGGAATGCTCGAGAATGAGTTCTCGGCGGAGACCGGCGACATCAAGGTCAAAGGACGCGATGCTGTCTACGGCAAGGCTGTTCGCATGATGCGATCTCCGCATCTCAAGGCGTTCGAGATAGCCGACGAGCCGGAAGCGGTCAAGACTGCCTACGGGGACAGTAACTTTGGCCGTGGCTGCCTTATGGCCCGCCGGCTGGTGGAGTCCGGAGTGAAGTTCGTCGAGGTCGTGCTGGACGGCTGGGACACGCACACGGACAACTTCAACCGGGTGACCAAACAGATGAACACTTACGATCCCGCGATGGCGACGCTCATCAAGGATCTGGAGGAGCGACACCTGCTCGACAGCACTCTCGTCATCTGGATGGGCGAGTTCGGGCGGACACCCAAGATCAATGCCAACGATGGCCGCGATCACTTCCCCGGTGCTTGGAGCGCGGTGATGGCAGGAGGAGGGGTACGCGGAGGACAGGCATACGGCCAGACCGATGCCGATGGAACCAAGGTAGTGGACAAGCAGGTGATCGTGCCCGACTTCTTCGCAACGATCTCCACTTGCCTAGGCATGAACCCGGCCAAGAGCTTCATGACTCCGGTTGGCCGTCCCATCTCCATCACGGAGAAAGGCGCTCCGGTCAAAGACCTTCTCGCCTGATAGTTCGTGAAATGGACCTCTGTCGAATCTATAGACAGTGAGTTAAGGGGTGTCGCTTCGCGGTATGCTATTGACAGCAAACGAAGCGAGGAAACCCATGAGCACTGCGCGCAAGTCTTACACCGAAGAGTTCAAACGTGAAGC
>JANXLO010000437.1 GCA_025355115.1 Chthonomonadaceae bacterium | reverse complement strand
GGAGAAAGCCGCCTCCACGCGGGCGTCCACCCAGTCAAGGTGAAGTATCTGGCTCTCAAGCAGGTGGTTGCGCCCGTAGCGCTCAGCGTCCGCAAAGTAGACCGGGTCACGGTTTAGGCCCAGCAAGAGGGCGATCTCGATCATGTCTTCGGTTGCGCATAGATCCCCCTGCCATCTGTCTTTACCCTGAATCCTATGCGGAAAAAACCCGAAATCCGTTCCCCACTCTCGGCAGTGTTCATAGGCAGATTTTGCCCAGTCCACCGTCTCATCCCGCCCGGTGACAAGGCCGTATTTTAGAGTGCCCAGAATGAAGCCGGTCGTGCTGTGAAGGTACCGTCCGGCCTTCTCAGTCATTTTGCCATCTTCCGTGAAAGCGCCGGAACGCTCCCGAAAAAAACGTATCAGCCCCTTTGCGAGTTGAAGGGCTTCGCTGCTGCCTGTGGCCGCAGCGAAGCGCGCGAGCGGGAAAACAATTTGCGCGCCAATGAGAAGGTCGCTCATGCGCCCGATAGGAGGCAAGCGATCAGTCCAGCCCTTGTCCGGAAGGAAGGAACCGGGGTACCAGCAGGTGTCCCCTTCCCAGACCGCCGTCTTAAAGAGCGCATGTACGAGACGCTGTGCCCGCTGGAGCGCATCCTGGTCGTCCAGCGCTAAGTACCGGGTTGTCCAGGCCATAAGCGCGCCTCGCTGCGACCAGTCGAGCTCCACGATCGGCGCGGTGTGCGTCCACGGCTCCGCAGGCAACGCAATTAAGCCATCCTCGCGCTGACATGAGGCCAACAGCCGCGCATAGGCAGCATCCGTATCATCCGGCTTTGAGCCCGTCATGATGCGGACGAAAGTAAGCGCTTCAAGCAGCCTTCCGGTAACATCTGCATAGTCCCAGGGAGAGTGAAGGGCGACGGGCGGCTCTGTATGCAGCTCCGCATAGGTGTACGGCTGGCAGTCTCGGGAGGCGTTGTTCAGACTCGTGCAACCGCCAATAGCCAGGTTCGCCCGCGCCACGAGGTCGAACGGGCTCGCTTTGACAGCCTGCAACAGGGCCTCGGGGCTGGACGAATCGGAGAGATCGGACATGAAGGTTCCTCTAACGATGACTAAGGCAGGGCGTGAGGCCCATCAGAAGGGCGAAAACTAGTAAGGCACGGCAGGCTACTGAAGCTTCAAAGCTTAGCCAGTAGAAGTGCCACGTAAGGCTTTATTGCCCCATTATAGAATTGGACAGGCTCTTTGTCAAGAGCAAGGACAGCAGGCACCGTTGGAGAGGCCGTGCAATCAGCGTAGGAATTGGCCTGCACTGGTAGACAAGCAATGCGAAGTGTGTTAGAATACCTGTCAGTAACTTGCGACTCCCCTCACTGATAAATCTGCGGGAGTCTTTCACTACATCAATGGAAAATGCATGAAACCAAACTCACCATTTCGCACCACTTCAATGCTCTTGCTCCCTGCCCTTCTGGTTACTTTGGCACAGAGCGGTTGCCATCCAAAAGACGCCGCCACGACTTCGGGGACAACCGGATCACCTACCTCCAGCGGCGTAACCGCCACTCCCGGCACTCAGGCAAAATCCAGCACACCCGTGCCGGCTGGACCTCCGCAGAAGGCAATACTCCCGCCGGAGGGAGTACGAGCGATCTATCTGACGGGTTGGTCCGCAGGCACCACTAAGCGATTCGCGCAGCTTATCGATCTGGTCGATCGGACGGAGCTGAACGCGATGGTCATCGACGTCAAGGACGACGGCGAAGTCTACTACGACATGGACATCCCTCTGGTCATTGAATCCAAAGCATTGAACCATGCCTTCAAGGTTGAGCCCGTCATCGCAAAGCTGAATGAGCATCATATCTTTCCGATTGCCCGGATCGCTTGCATGCGCGACAAACCGTTGATCCTCGCTCACCCCGAACTGGCAGTGCATGACGCCAACGGCAAAGTGTGGCGCGACAGGAGCGGGCACTACTGGCTAAATCCATACAGCAAAAAAGTTTGGGACTATAATGTAGCTATCGCCCTCGATGCTCTGAAGCATGGATTCAAAGAGATTCAGTTCGACTACGTTCGTTTCCCAAGCGAGGGCAAGGTCAATTCCCTTCGCTATGAGGGCAAGCCCGTTGGAAGCAAACGAGAGGACCAAATCGCCGCATTCCTGAAATATGCCGCGGAGAAAATTCATGCCCAGGGCGGATGGTTCTCGGCGGATGTCTTTGGCTTGACCAGCCGCGTGAAGAACGATGAGGGCATCGGACAGCAGTTCGAGAAAGTTGTGCAGGACGTGGACTATCTCTGCCCGATGGTCTATCCCTCGCACTACGCCTACGGCGAGTACGGAATGAAGGATCCCAACAAGGAGCCCTATAAAACGATCACACTGTCGATTGGAGATGCCCAGAAGCGGCTTGTAGCGAATCCGAAATGCAGGCTTCGCCCCTGGATTCAGGACTTCAATCTTCGGCACGTCCGCTACGGCCCGGCCGAGGTGAAGGCTGAGATCAAAGCGCTCCATGACCTGAACATCTACGACTATCTCATCTGGAATGCCGGAAACCGCTATACGGAGGCCGCACTCCGAAAAGGCAAGGATACTGCTCCGCACCCGCAGAGCGTCCCGGTGGCTGCGCCTGCCAAGGCAGAGACTGCTCCACCTGCGGAGACGGTCCCCGCGCCTGGAGCAAAAACTACTCATACCTCCAAACCCTGACAGCCTGCATGCCGACTCTGCCCGCCCATCTGATAGGCGGGCAGAATCGAAACCACATCCGCATCGAGGAGACACGACAACATGGCTCGACCAGTCACTCTGTTTACCGGCCAGTGGGCCGATCTGCCGTTCGAAACCGCTGCCGCAAAGGCGAAGGCATTCGGTTACGACGGCATTGAGCTTCCCTGCTGGGGCGACCATTTCGACCCTGTCCAAGCAACAGGAGCCAACGGCGCCGCTTACTGCCAGTCACGACACGACGTCCTCGCAAAGCACGGGCTGAAGACCTGGGCCATTAGCAATCACCTCGTTGGTCAGGGCGTTTTAGACATAATCGACGAGCGGCATAAGGCCATTTTGCCGCCCCATGTGTGGGGTGACGGCAATCCCGCCGGAGTCAACGCCCGCGCCGCCGAGGAGATGAAACTGACCGCCAGGGCAGCGAAAAATCTCGGTGTGAGCGTCGTCAACGGCTTCACCGGATCCTCGATCTGGCACCTACTCTACTCGTTCCCGCCTAACATGCCAGGACAGATCGATGCGGGTTATGCGCTGCTCAAAGAGCGCTGGACGCCAATTCTGGACGTCTTCGCGGAATGCGGCGTGAAGTTCGCTCTGGAAGTGCATCCCACGGAGATAGCCTTCGACATCGTCTCCGCGAAGCGAACACTCGAAGCTCTGGATCATCACCCGGCATTCGGCTTCAACTACGATCCCAGTCACCTGGGATATCAGGGCGTGGACTATGTACAGTTCATCTATGAGTTCCCGGAGCGTATCTTCCATGTTCATATGAAGGATGTCTACTGGTCGTTGACGCCCAAAAAGGTAGGGGTATTCGGAGGGCACGTCAACTTCGGCAACCCGGAGCGCTTCTGGGATTTCCGCTCGCTCGGCCACGGCTCCATCGAATTCGAGGAGATCATCCGGGCTCTGAACTACATCAACTACCAGGGCCCCCTCTCCGTCGAGTGGGAGGACAGCGGCATGGATCGAGAGCACGGCGCTACGGAAGCGGCCGAGTTCGTTCGTCAGGCCGACTTCAAGCCCTCCGACATAGCGTTCGACTCCAATTTCGATAAGTAGATCGAACTAACATCAAGGGTCATCTCTCTGCTCCTCCCCTTCTTGAAACGCGAGTGGGGAGGAGAGAGGCGCGCGAAGCCTCCCTCGAGGAACTATAGAGCCCATGCTATTTGATGATGCCCTCCGTTATATGGAGGGCCTGCTCAGGTTCGGGATAAAGCTGGGCAACGAGCGATTCGAGGCGCTTTGCGGGCGGCTGGGCAATCCACAGAATCAATTCCCCATAGTGCATATCGCGGGGACAAAGGGCAAAGGCTCGACTACTGCGCTTGCGGCTGGAATACTTCACTGCGCAGGATATCGAGTCGGCAGCTACTTATCCCCCTATGTGTTCGACGTGCGGGAGCGAATTCAATTGGACGGCGTGATGATTTCACGGGAGGACTTTGCCCGGCTAGTCACACTGGCGCGGCCCCATATCGAAGCCCTTGCCGAGACGGAGTATGGACAGACGACGGAGTTTGAACTCAAAACGCTGCTCGCCTTCCTGTATTTCGCAGAGCGCAATGCAGATTTTGCCTGCATCGAGGTCGGGATTGGCGGCCGGCTTGACGCTACGAACATCGTTCACCCATCAGCGACGGTGATTACCAATATCGGCCTGGATCATACGCAGATCCTAGGTGACACCCATGCGCTAATCGCAGGGGAAAAAGCCGGAATTCTGAAGCCGTGCATCCCGTGCGTCACTGCTGTCGAGAACGAAGAAGCGTTGGAGGTCATAGAGCGCATTGCCCTGCACCGGCAAGTCCCGTTGTCGCTCGTGAGGCAAGGCGAATGCGAAGCGCCGACCGGTGACATTCAGTCGGTGCATTGGGATCTTGAAGCAGGCCCGAATGATCTGTTGAACCCTCATCAGTCTCGATTCCGCATCGCTACCCCTCGGCATCTCTACACGGATCTCAGCCTGAGGATGGATGGAATCTATCAGCGGGTTAACGCCGCCTGCGCGGTAGCAGCAGTAGAATCCGCGCTCGCAAGTCAGGAAAAGCCTTTGCCAGCCGAGGCCGTTCGCTCCGCCCTAGTGAGCGTCACCCTGCCGGGCAGATTGCAGGAGATCCAACTTGCTTCCGGGACGCGCCTGATGCTCGACGGAGCGCATAACGGGATAGCGGCCGAGGCTCTGCACGGCCCCATCACCGCCCTTCGCGTACAGCATGGCATTAGCAGACTGCTCCTTGTAGTAGGTATGGTCGGCGGACACGATCCTGCCGAAGTTCTGGCTCCCTTTGCTGGAGAAGCGGCCCATATTTTCGTGTGCCAGCCCGACTGGAAACGCGCGTTGGCTGCCGAGCAGATAGCTGAAACCGCCCGAGGATTCACCTCGAACGTAACCATCATCCCTGTTGTCGCGGACGCTGTGCGAGCAGCCATCCAGATGGCAAGGGAAAATGACATGGTTCTGGTCACCGGTTCGTTCTACACCGTGGGCGAAGTTCCGATTGCGGAAATCACTGCCGAGACGCTGTCTGTATAGGAAGCCTATTGTGGCTGGGAGTATCATACGGCAATACGCTCCTAACACTCTATGGTCCGTCCAAATCGTGGTAGACGGAGAGGCTCTCACCAATGGAGATATTTCAACTCCGTTATTTCGTCTCCGCCGCACGCATGCTCCACTTTACCAGGGCTGCGGAGGCGAACCACGTCTCGCAGCCATCGCTCTCACAACAGATCGCCAATCTCGAACAGGAGGTCGGCGCGACTTTGTTTCACAGGCAGAGGCGCAGCGTGCAGCTCACGGACGCGGGCCATGCTCTACTGCTCCATGCCGAGCGGATACTGGAGGAGGAGCAGGCTGCGAAGCGTGCGGTTCAGGAGGTCATGGGGCTCAGGCGCGGTCAGCTCGCGATCTGGACGCTGCCGACGCCCGGCCAGCAACTGCTGCCCGTCCATCTCGCGCTTTTTCGGCGCGACTATCCTGCCATTGAAATTACATTGCGCGAAACCGTCCCGGCGAAAGCGGTTGCCGAGGCGGTCGCACACGGCAGGGCAGATATCGGCATCGTCCATCTTCCTTACGGGATGGAAGGTTTGGAAGAGCGGGAGCTGTTTCGTGAGGAGCTAGCGCTGGTTGTACCCACATCCCATCCTCTGGCAGGTTCTGCTGAGGTTGCACTTGCCAGCCTTGCCGACGAGGACTTCATCTGGGTACCTGAAGGTTCAACTCCTGCCCACCCCCTCTATGCGGCTTGCCTCGCCGCTGGCTTCGTGCCTCGAATTGCCTGCATCAGCGGAAGTGCTCAGGGGATGCAGGAGCTGGTCGCGGCGGGGCTCGGAATAGCGCTATTGCCGCGACTTGCCATCCACCCGCCCTCAGGCGCGGCAGTGGTCGAGTTGTCCGCCCCTCGGCCAACCCGCACACTCGTCGCAGTCTGGCGCAAGGATAGGCTGTCTCAGGTTGCCTCCGCCTTTCTAAGCCAGTTCACTCCTTCCTAAAATCCCACCCCTTGAGGCTGATACCAACAGCTAAACTTTCGCCCTGTCAGGTATTCTAATTCTATGAACGGAACTTCAACTGCCTCTCCGCTGCCCGCCAAGAGCGGACGAATGAGCCGCTTGCCAGAATGCGGTCTGGCGCTGCTCTGTCTATTTCTCTTCTGCTGGAGGCTTGGCAGTGTGCCACTCTTCGATCTCGACGAGGCACTCTATGTCTCCTGCTCCAAGCAGATGGTGTTAAGCGGCGACATCGTCACCCCGCGCCTGAACTCTCGACCGCCAGGAAGGCTCTCCTCGACCGTCGTCCCTTTCTTCGAGAAGCCGATTCTTGTCTATTGGGCCTGCGCGGCTTCGCTACGCCTGTTCGGTGTTTCTGAGGGAGCGGCCCGTCTTCCTGTAGCACTGGCCGCGCTGCTTACTACCGGGCTAATCGCCTATGCAGGTTCGCGCTGGTTCGGCAGGCGGGCGGGGTTGCTCGCTGGCGTAGTCTACGCCACCGCGCCAATGACATTGATCGATGCTCGGCAGATGACGACGGATGGACTGCTAGTCCTCTGGTTTACGGTCGCACTTCTCGCCTTCTTCGAGCTGCAATCAGGCGTGCGGACGTCGAATAAATCCCCCGTCCCACCGCTGCTTCCGCTGCACTTCCCTGGTCGGTCTCTCCTGTTGACATCGGTGTTCTGGGTCGCTTGTGCGCTAGCGGTGCTTACGAAAGGGGCAGTCGGCCTGCTCCTGCCCGCGCTCGTCATCCTGGCATTTCTCGCCTTTTCACGCTTCTCGATTGCCCTTCAATGGGGGAATGGGCTGGGTCTGCACCTGCAGATGAGCGGCGCGCTTAAAAGTATTGCGGCGGGAATTGGCAGGATCAGACTGCTAAGGCCCGTAATTGGCCTGCTCCTGCTAATGATACTCGTAGCGCCGTGGCATATGGTGATTGCCCGGACACGAGAACGGGATGCCGAGAGTAGAACCTGGGCACAGGAGTACCTTATTCGCCAGCACGTTGGCCGGTTCAAGGGCCTCGACACGGTTCACAATGCCCCGCTTCCAACTTACTTCGTCTACTTTCTTTTTGGATTTTTCCCCTGGTCGTGCTTTGTGCCGATTGCCTTCAGGCGTGTCCCATCGATGCCTTGCGAACCACAGGCTGACGGGCAAAATCAGATCGCTCTTTCTCTCGAGTTCACTTCGAACCAAGAGGAGAACGCGGGGTCCCAGCATATCGCCCTTCGCGACTGCGCGGCGATACAGAATTTTCTCCTGATATGGTTTTGGACGATCTTTCTATTTTTTACTATCGGCGCAGCAAAGCTGCCCACCTACATTGTGCCATGCTACCCTGCGGCCGCGCTTTTGACCGGTCTCTGGCTCGACAAAATGATTCGCGAAGGAGGAAAAGCTGTCCGGTGGGGAGCACTGGCCGCTGCTCTAATCGCAGGAATTCTCGTCCTCGCTACGTTTGTGGCCCCGCACTTTGTCCCAAAAAATCGTCCTGTTCCTGCGGAGATGGCACAGGCACTGCTTCACATTACAATATTACTGTTTGTCGGCTGTGCCGGGGCATGGGCCAGTTTCCGATGGAGAGGAAATCTGGCACAGGGCCGGATGCTGGGAATCACTTTTCTGGCTGCTGCCATGATGGGACTTATCGCCGTGGGGACTTCGGAAGGGTACAGCGTCGCCTCAAAGCTTGTGCTCGGCCCTTATCAGCATATGGCTGCGGCGGCAAGCGATGATGCGAAAGTAGGAATTCCCATTGTCTACTATCATATCGTCCCCCGCCGACCAAGCATGCTCTACTATGGCGGATATTCGCCGATCGAGACCAAAGTGGAGCCGCTTCTCCCCTTCCTGCGAACTCTATTCTCGCGGAGCAACAGTAAAGTCGATGTCGTAACTGCAGGTGACATCTATGCCAGCAAGCTTCAAACGGAATTGAATGCGGTCACCGACATTCGCGCCTCCGTTCTCGCTCGGGAAGGAACCGAGCGTGGCGGATGGGTACTGTTGCGGCTCCAACGTGCTCCCTCCACCCCTCCTCAGTCAAATCCCTAGCGCAGAACGGGTCATAAATTAGACTACCTCTCTTCCAGTAGCCGAAGGTGAAATCCCCCGTCTGGTGAAAACTGGGTGAGAGTAGAAAAAAATGCTCTAGACTTGCAATTATCGAAAATGGGAATATAATCATATCTGATAACGATGAGCGGCGATCTGCGCCCAGGGGAGTCATGCAACGAACGCAAAAGCAAACAATCTGATCCATCCGATTCGACTTCGGATACTGCTTGCCATCTCGACCCGTCAGGCATCCACTCAGCAGATAGCGGCTTTTCTGCCCGATGTGCCGCAGGCGACGCTCTATCGGCATATCCGGGCTATGACAACGGACGGCATTCTGGTGCTCGTCGAAGAGCATCCAGTCCGAGGAACCATGGAACGGATTTATGCGATTTCGACGGAAAATGCTGAGTTAACGCAAGAAGAGTATGCTGCACTCTCACCGCAGGAGCATGAACGATTGTTCTCTACGTTCACTGCGATGCTGCTCAGCCAATTCCATAACTATGTGCATGAGGAAGGCTACGACCTGCTGAAGGACGGTGTCGGGTTTCGCTCAGACCCCCTATATCTCAGCGACACGGAATTCGAAGAGATGATGCTTGAGCTAGGCGAGGTCGTAAAGTCACGTCGTGTAAATTCACTCTCACCCGAGCGGAGGAGAAGGCTTTTCTCGTACGTCGTAATGCCGGACGTTCATGCGGAATGAACTGTTCACATTGTGGCCTCCGCAGATGGAGGCAAAGGGGAAGCTATGCTTACTGTAGCGCTGTATGCGTTCCTGGGCCTGCTGTTCATGGGCATCGCCCGTCCTCTGATCAATCGACGCGTGGGGCCGAATTACTTCTATGGCTTCCGCACTCCTCGAACCCTCAGTAGCCCTGACATCTGGTACCCGGCCAATGAGTACTTCGGGCGAAAACTGTTTGCGACGGGTGTGCTGATTGTGCTCAGTGCCGTGCTGTTCTCGCCCCTGACTATGTTCGGCGGCAGAGGAGTAGCAGTATACACTTTCATATTAGTCGGAATTATGCTGGCTAGCCTGTTCGGCGTCGTCATCGCAAGTTTTCGATACTTGAAGCGGCTATAGGAATAATCAAAATGAAACTAATCCTCTGCTTGGCGGCCATTATCGCGTGCATGTGTCTATTCTCCCTCCCTCCCTCCGCGGGCGCACAGGAGGTGACCTGGCAAGGCACTCTGAACGCGGGCTCTCTAAAACTGCGTCTAGTCTTTCACATCATAAAGTCCGCTGACGGAAGCTTCAGCGGCACTATGGACAGCCTCGATCAGGGCGTCAAAGGAATTCCGCTTACTGTGATCGCCAACGACGCAGAGAAGCTCCGAATCGAAATCAAAGCCATAGGAGGCGGCTTCGAAGGCAAGATCGGCAAAGGAGGCGCGGAGGTTGTGGGAGCATTAAGCCAGGGTGCTGCCGTTACGCCTCTAACGCTAACTAAAGGCGGTACCATCCCCGTAATTCGACGCCCTCAGACGCCGAAACCGCCGTTCCCCTACGACTCTGAGGATGTCTCCTTCGAGAGCAGGCCTGGTGTGAAGCTCGCCGGAACGTTAACTCTGCCCCGGAAAAGAGCTGTGAAATTCCCTGCTATCCTGTTGATCGCTGGCTCCGGCCCGCAATCGCGTGATGAGAACATTCTGAACCACGAACTGTTCAAGGTTATCGCGGATTACATGACTGTTCGCGGCTTCGCGGTTTTGCGGTACGACAAACGCGGGATTGGCAAATCGATTGGCAGCTACGCAGCCGCGACAACAGCCGACTTTGCGGACGATGCCGAAGCAGGGCTGAAGTACCTTCAGACACGCAAGGAGATAGATGCTTGGAAAACAGGGATGATCGGTCATAGCGAAGGTGCCGTGATCGCGCCTCTGGTGGCATCTCGCAGGAAGGACGTCGCGTTCGTCGTCATGATGGCCGGCACAGGAATGAACGGCGAGCAGATACTCTACCTCCAGTCCGCCCTCATCGCCAAGGCGATGGGTGCGAGCGAGCCTGTCATCATCAAAACACGCACAACTCAAGAAAAGATATTTGCCGTCGCAAAAGCAGATATTGCTCCCGCTGAGGCAGCCAGGAAAATGAAGGCCTTAGAAGATGAGTTATGGGCTGCCATGACGGAGAAAGAACAGGCTGAAGCTCATAGTATCGAGGCAGTTTACGCCCAGGGGAACGCTTTGCTAAACCCATGGATGCATTATTTCCTGAAGTATGACCCTGTTCCCGCGCTCAGGAAACTGACATGCCCTGTGCTCGTCCTCAATGGGAGCAAAGACCTCCAGGTTCCGCCAACTCAGAACTTGAAGGAGATCAATTCCGCTCTGACCGTCGGGGGCAACAAGGATTTTACCGTGAAGGAGTTGCCAAATTTGAACCATCTCTTCCAAGATTGCCTGACCGGTTCGCCCTCGGAGTATGGGGAGATCGAGGAGACGATCTCACCTGCGGCTCTGAAAATAATGGGCGACTGGATCGCAGCGCACACAGTGCACTAAACGAGCGGGAGGGGCGGGCCGAATGGCAGTCGGCTGTGCAGTTAGCTGTCAAGACGAGAGCGGGGCAGGAGAAGTCTGTACGAATGCCAGTCCGACAGATGACTGGCTCCAAGTCGGCGATAGAACTTCTGCGCCTCCGTGTTCCAGTCCAAGACGACCCATTCCATTCGGCCGCACCCTCTTTTCTCCGCCTCGGTGATAAGTGTTTCGACGAAAACGCTTCCGATCTTCAGACGTCGAAAGGTGGGCATTATGAAAATATCCTCCAGATAGAGTGTCGGGCGGGCGAGAAAAGAGGAGTACGTCTCGAAAATGATGGCATAGCCTACCGCGGACTGCTCCTCGTCCTCCCCTATCTCGGCAAGCCACGCTTCGAAACGAGGGCGCGAGCCATCGGACGGCCATCCATCCCTTAGCAGTCTGGCCTGCGCCGCCTCATCGGGCGGCTCCAGTCGCTCGAAGTCTGCAAGGCCAACGATGAGCTGAAAAAGAGTGGGGAAGTCCGCGCGCTCGGCGCGGCGAATGGTCACAGGCATGGTCTGCTCCTGAAGAGAAATCAACGCACTCCGGTAAAGAGATCTAGAGCGCGCAGCAGCGGATGACGTTCGATCAGTCGAGTAATCGAGGTTCGCTCGGCGACCACATGCAGAGCGATGAGAAGGAGGAGCGCTGTCAGCCGGACTATCATTGAAGGCAACAGGGCAATGGAGAGGCCAAGGGCGGCGCCGATGAGGTTGCTGCCCGTATCGCCCATCATCGCCTGAGCCCGTCGATCCCTTAAATAGACTGGCAGAGTGGGAAGCACGACGAGCAGCAGTCCGAGACAACTCCGGGAATGCGCCATCCACCCCATCAGCAGGGAGAGGCACGAACAGGTTAAAAACACAGCCCCCGCACGACCTGGGCGCAGGTCGAATAGATTGATGGCGTTCGCGCTCAGCGCAATCAACAAAGCAGAAGTCAGCGCTTCGCCGAGACTATGCGGATGCAGGCAGAAGCCAAAAACGAGTGCGATAAGGCCGCCGCCTGCCGCTTTGACGAAGCCTGTGGTGATTCTATGCTCGACCAACGCTGCCCTGAGATGGCCTCGCAGTCCCTTGATCGTCTTGTCGCCTCGAAAGTCGTCCAGCAGTCCTAACAGGCCAAAGCCACAACACACTCCAAGCCAAACTAACATATCCGCCCGCAAGTATCGCGACATGAAGGCAGCAATGGCAAGCATTGTTGACGACCAGATTAGAACGACAATTCCCAGGCTCTGCACGATGGAGTCGCCTTTGTAGTTCTGCTCGACATGGCCGACTGCATTCAGCCTTCCAATAAGACAGGGAGGGAGAGTGAAAAGACCGATCAGTCCGATGCCTGCGGCCGCGAGGGTCGTCCAAGCGTCGGCTGTGCTCATCCGTGCTTGTGCCCGGCGGGAGGCGGCGCAGTCGAAACAGGAGACGTTTGAGGCCTGAGCACCCCGAGACGCAGGAGCACACGCAGAGCCGCGATAAATTGAGCAGCTCGATGCAGAATGGCACCGGGTGATCGACCCGTTACGCGATGGGACATGTGTGTGGGTATCTCCAGAACGCGATGGCCGTTCCGGAGAGCAAGTATCGTCAGGG
>JANXLO010000411.1 GCA_025355115.1 Chthonomonadaceae bacterium | reverse complement strand
GAGGAGAGCGCAAATGAATGAACTGGCATGCGACTGGCATGCAACAAACTTCTGGAAGGAGATTCCAATGGCTGAGAAACTGACAAAACCGCAGGAGAGCTCCACAGCTCATAGTGACGAGAGCGACAAAACTACCAACGGCAGAGGCTGGCATGGGGATTCCGAGGGCCATGCTCGCGCGGGGCGCAAGGGCGGGACTGCAATCTCAAGCAACCGTGAGCACATGGCTCAGATCGGCAGCCGTGGCGGCAAGACCGTCTCCAGCAACAAGGAGCATATGGCCAGAATAGGCAGCAAGGGCGGCAAAGCGCGCGGCGCAAAGCATGCGTCGGCGGAGCAGGCAAAAGCGGACGAGGCAAAAACGAAATAGCGTCTATGGACGCCTATCTGTCCGCATTACACTTTATTGTCGCCTGATCGCCTCATTTCGTCCTCGAACGGTCTGACCCATCTCACTGTGTGTCAGACCGTTCGTTTGGTATGCATTGCCTGAATCTCCTGGACGCATTCTACGGGAAGAGTAAGTTAAATTTTGTGTATTGGGAAGAGCAAAAAATTTGCATTATTGTCTCACAAATGGCAGGAATATGGCTCATACGGGTTGAAATAGGTCGTCAGAAACAGATCATTAGCGGAACATTCGGCAGCCTGCCCAGAGAGTGGCAGAGAGCCGCATTGGAGCGACTTAGAGGCCGCCCCCGGCCCATCATTCCTCCAATTCGCCATCAGAAATGGGAGTCGCTGTAAAATGGAATCACTCCGGGCTGTTATTGCCGAAGACGAGCCTTTGACACGCACGCTTATTCGTGCACGGCTTGAGAAGCTGGGCCATCATGTAGTGGCGGAGGCGGGCGATGGGACTCAGGCCATCGAGGCAGCCCGTGCTCACCGGCCCGATGTCATCATTATGGACATCAAAATGCCGCTGATGGATGGGATCGAAGCCGCTCATACCATCCTGGCTGATTTCCCTTGTGCCATCCTCTTTCTGAGCGCATTCAATGAAGCAGAGCTGATCGACGATGCGAGCGCTACGGGCGCGCTCGCTTACCTGATGAAACCATTCCGGAAAGAGGATCTCGGTCCCGCCCTCCAGATGGCCGTCACGCGCTTCCGCCACATGCAAACACAGCAGAAGGAGATGGACAGCCTGCGCGACACTCTGGAGACCCGTAAGCTAATCGAGCGCGCCAAGGGAATTCTAATGGATCGCCACAGCATGAGTGAAGAGGAGGCGTTCAAACGCATTCACTTCCAGGCGCGCAATCAGAACAAAAAAATGCGCGATATCGCTCAGAGCATCATTACCGCTGCCGACTTGATTTAGCCCAATGCCCACTCCACCCCGCCTGATTCTGGCATCGGCCTCCCCACGCCGCAGGGAGCTTCTGGCTTTGCTGGGGCTGCCGTTCAATGTCATCCCCAGCACCTATGAGGAGCCGCCCGCTCCCGACTACCCAATTCAGCTTGCCAGCTTCGTGACCGAACTTGCCCGTTGCAAAGGTAGGGCAGTCGCGGAGCTCGAACCAGATGCTCTAGTGCTTGGAGCCGACACGCTGGTGAGCCTCTCCTCCGAGGATTACGGCATTCCGCTTGGAAAGCCTCGAGACGCGGCAGACGCCTGTAGAATGCTGCGCCTGCTCGCTGGAGCCATTCATACCGTCCATACTGGCGTCGCCCTTTTCCGCACCCTACCCGATGGCAGTCTGAGGGACCCGCTGTGTGCATCAGTAAAAACAGCAGTCCGTTTTCGCTCCCTCACCGACGCAATGATCGAGGACTATGTCGCCACAGGTGAGCCGCTCGATAAAGCCGGGGCCTACGGCGCTCAGGGCTATGCCGCCCCATTCATCGAAAGCTTTGAAGGGGATTTCTATAATGTGGTAGGCCTTCCCATTTGCGAAGTAGGACG
>JANXLO010000378.1 GCA_025355115.1 Chthonomonadaceae bacterium | reverse complement strand
CGGCTATGCCGCCCTGATCCGACCTTGAAGGCGCAAAGTGTATCGTCGGATTGTCAACGGTAATACCGGAATCACGCATCGGCGGCATAGGATAGATGCGCGTCGGAGATTGCGACTGCACTGTCGGCGTGCTGACAGGCGCAGGCGAAACTAATCTCTGTTCGGGCTGAACTTGCGGCACGGCTTCGCTGTTCGGCGGCACCCGCTCGTCGTTAGGCTCGCGGAGCAAATTGAGACCGGCGAGCAAAAAGAGCCAGAGAAAGCCGAGCGGCAGCATGCGCTTCCAGCCCAGGTTCATCAGCGCGTCGTAGCGCAGGCGGGGCAACGTGGCACGTAGCCACACATAGAAGAAGATGCCCATCATGATTTTTAGAATGAACCAGAACGCGCCCGGCAGCGCGGTCAATGGCCAGATATTGAGAGGCGGCAGTGGTCCGCCCCAGAATACGGCGGCGTTCAGCCCGCAGACCGTCAGCATGGTGACATACTCTCCCATGAAAAACATCGCGAATTTCATGGAGGTGTATTCAGTGTGGAATCCCGCGACAAGCTCAGATTCGGCTTCGGGCAGGTCGAAGGGCGCGCGGTTCGTCTCCGCGATCATCGAGATCGTATAGAGCACGAACGGCACACCTAGGCTGCCGAGCCAGTACCACGAAAAGAGGCTGCCTTTGAACATATCAGGCAGTGAATCTATGCCGAAAGGCTTGATGTTCTGCGCCTGAACGATATCAGTTAATTTTACGGAGCCCGCCAGGACGACGACACAGAGGAGCGCTACTCCCATCGACAACTCGTAGCTGATAAGCTGAGCGGAGGCGCGCAAGCCTCCGAGCAGGGAGTACTTATTGTTCGATGACCAGCCCGCGAGCACAACCCCATAGACCTGGAGGGACGACATGGCCAGAATGTACAGCAGTCCAATGTTAACATCGCCGACAGTGAAGGGAATCGAGAAGACGTCCCCACCAGCCTTGTGAAAATAGACATACTGTGCGGGCAGGACTGCGCTTCCCGCCAGTGCGGGGATCATCGCAAGCACCGGAGCAAGATAGTAGATGCGGACATCCACGCTTTTGGGCCGAATCTCCTCCTTGAAAAAGAGCTTCATGCCATCCGCGATGGTCTGAAGCAGGCCGCGAGGGCCGACTCGGTTTGGCCCCGACCTATCCTGAATAAGTGCAATAACGACGCGCTCGATCCAAATCAACAGCGGCGTGATGCCGAGCGCGAAGCCCATAAAACAGACGATGGCCAGATAGGGCACTAAGCCCGGTAGATAAATTCCATGCCAGTAGTCCGGGAAAGTAAAATTGTATTTTGTGACCTCATCGAGCATAGCGGTTCCTGTTAGGCCCTCACGGCTTCATGTTTGGGCGCTATATAGGTGACGGGCACAAGCTTGGCGGCGGTAGGAGAAGTCACTGGATAGCTCCAACGGACGCCAGCCTCTCCCAATGTTTTTGGCGTGATGCCCGCATACATTGGGACTTTTGCGGCTATGTCCTGGAGAATATCTCTTGCGGAGAAGTAGTTCGCCTCTCCGCCCATCTGTGCGGCGACTTCGGTGAAAATCAGCCAATCCGGTTTGATGTCAGCGGACAGGTCGAAGGCGCGGTAGATCCGCTGCACTCGCCGTTCGCAGTTTGTGTAGGTTCCGTCCTTTTCAGCGACGCTCGCAGTAGGCAGCACAAGGTCGGCTAGCTGCGCGGTATCGGTCATGAACATGTCGCTGACGACCACGAATGGGCAGTTCTCTATCGCCCTCCGCGCCAGAGCGGCATCATGATATTCGTTAACGATATCTGCGCCGACGATCCACATTGCCTGCAGCAAGCGCTGATCGGCCTTCTGGAGAATCGCATGGGTATTCAGCCCGGGCAACGACGCTGGCATATAGCCCGGCTCGCAGTCTGGAAGAATGCCCATATCGGAAGCGCCCTGAGAGTTGACGTTCGTTCCCGGGAAATTCAGGTTGCCCGCATTGCCTGTCAGCACTGCAATGTTGCCCAATGCCGCCACTATCTCCGGGTAGTAGGGATGCTCCGTGATAGTGCCGCCGGCAATGATAGCAGTCGGGCTATGCTGGAGGAGCCTTCCAGCAGCTATGACCTCAGCTGCCAATACGCCCGTCTCGGCTTCCGTCTTTTCTGGCGTCCACTGGGCCACGTTGCTCTTCAGGGCCGTCATATCAAGAGCGATATTGTCCGGCAGCAGGTTTTCAGTGAAAAGCACGTTCAGCAGCCCGTGAAGGAGAGCTAGTTCGGTGCCCGGCCGGTAGATCATATTCGCAGTAGCAAAATCGCTGACGTTGGTCGTGTCGGTAGTTCGGTGATCGCCTGCATAGAGCACGGTCGCGCCTTTGAATCTCCATGCCTTGCGAATCCGCAGAAAGAGGATTGGCTGTTCGTCCTGAAGATCTGCCCCTAACACGAACACTGTCTGCATCTTCTCGAGATCGGCTATCCCGTTTCCCATGGAGTGGTAGCCCATCCGGTCGAAGAGCAGATTATTTGTCGGCCCCTGGTACCGGCCCATGCGGTGATCCAAATTGCCCGTGCCCAGCACCTGGCGAAAAAGCTTTTGAAAGGCGAAGTTATCCTCGTTCGTGGCCTTCGCGCCGCCGATGCCAGCAACACTGTTGCCGGCAGTCTTCAGCCTGCCGACCAGGATACGGTAAGCTTCTGTCCAATCAACGGGCACCCACGTCCCGTCGCGCTTGTGCATGGGAGTCTGGAGACGCTCGGGCGAGGAGACATATTCATGTCCGAACTTGCCTTTATCACACGTCCACTCCTCATTCACGTCCTCGTTCAGGCGAGCGTTCACCCGCTGCAAACGATTGACTCTATAATCCAGTTTGGTGTTGCAGCCGTTCGAGCACTGTGAGCAGATGGAGCGCTGTGTGAGGAGATCCCAGGGACGGGCTTTGAAGCGATAGGTGCGCGAGAGCAGTGCCCCGACGGGGCAGAGCTCTATGACATTGCCGCTGAACTTGCTGGTGAATTCGGTCTGCGCGAAAGTACCCACCTCCATATCCGCGCCGCGCTTCAGAAAACCAAGCTGTGTGTCACCGCTGATATCCTCGGTAAACCGAGTGCAGCGCGCGCAATGGATACAGCGTTCACGGTCGAATACGACGAATTCGGAGAGGGGGTAGGCTTTCGGGTAGTGCCTCTTCTCCTCGATATAGCGGGTTGTAGGCGGGCCGTAGAAGAGGGTATTGTTCTGCAACGGGCATTCGCCGCCGCGATCGCAGACCGGGCAGTCGAGCGGATGGTTGATGAGCAGGAATTCGAGTACGCCTTTGCGGTCCTTCACAATGGCGGGCGTCTCGGTCTCGATGACCATTCCTTCAGCGGCGGGCATGGTGCAGGCGGTCTGCGGCTTCGGCATTTTACGCACGGTGCCGTCCGGCGCGGTCGTCGCGACCTCGACAAGGCACATGCGGCAGTTGGCGGCATCGCCTTTGGACAGCCGTGGGTGGTAGCAGAAGTAAGGAACCTCGACGCCAACGCGCTTTGCCGCCTCGATGATGTTTTCACCGCTCGGCACTTCAACCTGTGTGCCGTTGATCTTTACCTTCACGAGCTTCTCGGAAGGCGGGTTCAGCGACTGTTCGGTTTGTGTAAGTCTGTTGTCAGACATAGTTACGTCGTTCACCTTTGCAATGGAGACGGCTCAGGCCGCGGTAAGGGTGAGGAGAGGATTGACAAGCTCAGGCGTTTGCGGCAGGGCATCTGCGCCGAGCGGAGAGCGCTTGTGACGGATCCAGTAGTCGAACTCAGGCCGAAAGGCTTTGATGGCCCCGACGATGGGCCAGCAAGCCGCATCGCCCAGGCCGCAGTAGGAGCGGCCGTCGATCTGTGAGCAGACATCGAGCAGCAGCTCCACATCGCCGTTCTGCCCGTTGCCGGATGTAATCCTGTCCAATATCTTGAAGAGCCAGCGTGTGCCTTCACGACATGGCGTGCATTTGCCGCACGACTCGTGCTGGTAGAATTCCGAGGTTCGCTTCATCAGAAGCACGATGTCAGTTCTGTCATTGAAGACCATGAAGCCGCCGGAGCCGAGCAGTGTGCCGTTCGCTCCGCAGCTCTCATAGTCGAGGTTTATTTTGTCCAGCCGGTCGGCGGGAACTATCTGTACGGACGAGCCGCCGGGGATCACTGCTTTCAGCTTGCCGCCAGTTACTCCTCCTGCCGCTTCGAGTAGTTCCACTAGAGGTGTGCCAAGCTCGATCTCATAGTTGGCGGGGCGTGCAATGTGCCCGCTGACCGACATGATCTTCGTGCCTTTGCTCTTTTCCGTGCCGAGCTTTGAGTACTCTTCTGCGCCGATGTTCATGATGGCGGTCGCGGCACAGTAAGACTCGACGTTGTTCACGAGAGTGGGAGATTTCCAGATGCCCTGAACTGTGGGAAGCGGGGCGTGCGGGAATTTGAGCCGGGGATTGCCACGCTCTCCCATCAGGCTGCTCATTAGGGCCGACTCTTCCCCGCATTCGTAGCTTCCGGCGCCCAGGTGTATATGGACATCGTAGTCGAAGCCCTCCACGCCAAGGATATTTTTGCCCAGGTACCCTTTTTTGTAGGCCTGGTCTATCGCTTTTCGCACCTGCCAGGCCACTTCCACATACTCGCCCCGAATATAGATGTATCCGTTTTTGCTGTAGGTCGCATATCCGGCGAGAATTACTCCCTCGACGAGACTATGCGCCATTTTCTTCATCAGCTCCCGGTCTTTGTACGTTCCCGGCTCGCCTTCATCCGCATTGCAGATCACATAATGAGGTACATCGTAGCTCTTGGGCAGACCATTCCATTTGATCCACGTTGGGAAGCCCGCACCACCACGACCGCGGAGTCCAGCTGCCTTGATCTCCTC
>JANXLO010000370.1 GCA_025355115.1 Chthonomonadaceae bacterium | reverse complement strand
GAGCCGACGCGCGGCATCGACGTCGGCGCGAAGTCGGAGATATACAAGCTGATGAACGAGCTTGCGAAGAACGGCGTCGCGATCATCATGATTTCTTCGGAGCTACCGGAAGTCCTCGGAATGAGCGACCGCATCGTGGTGATGCACGAGGGCCGCATCACTGGCGAGCTCTCCCGCGCCGACGCAACGCAAGAAAAAATAATGCACCTCGCCACCGGAGGCGAGTAGACGAGTGAACAGGGTCGAATTCGCCGACTCGGGAGAGTGATCGGGATGATGCAAAGACGAACATTCATTGCGGGAGGCCTCGCGCTTGCCGCTTCCACTCGGGCCAACTCAGCGGAAGCAGGGGGAGTGACGCTGCTTCAGACGCCTAATGGCGGAATTCAGCCACAGGCGGCGGTCGATTCGCACGGCGTCCTGCATCTTATTTACTACACCGGAGAGGCAGGCGCGGGCGATGTCTCCTACGTGCGCATGAAGCCCGGAGAGACCCGCTTCTCCACTCCGATTCGCGTCAATAGCCAGAACGGCAGCGCTATCGCGATGGGGACGATACGCGGAGCGCAGATCGCGATTGGGGCGGCAGGCCGAGTTCATGTTGTCTGGAACGGCTCGGACAAGGCTGCCCCCAAGGGGCCAGGCGGCAACCCCATGCTCTACTCCCGCCTCGACGACTCGGGCACCGCATTCGAGCCTCAGCGCAATCTCATCACATGGGCGGGTGGCCTTGATGGAGGCGGAACGCTAGCGGCTGACGGCGCGAGCAACGTCTATGTCGTCTGGCATGCCAACCCGAGCCGCGATGGCGAGGAGCACCGTGCCGTCTATATGGCGCACTCCGCGAACAGCGGCAAAACTTTTGGCCGAGAGAAGCGCATTAACTCCCTACCGACCGGCGTTTGCGGCTGTTGCGCGCTTCGGGCATTCGCAGATCGCGACGGGAACGTCTACGCCTTCTACCGAGCAGCCACCGACAAAGTGTATCGGGATATGTATCTGCTCACCTCTGTAGACAAGGGCGTGACCTTCCGCTCGGACAAAGTGCATCCCTGGAACATTAATGCCTGCCCGATGAGTTCATCGTCGATGACGGAGACGAAGAGCACTGTTAAGGCTGCATGGGAGACGCAAGGCCAGGTCTATTTCGCCGATTTTCAGCCCGGCAAAGGGATGCTCGACAGCCCGACCGCCGCGCCGACCGGGGGAGGCTCCCCGCGCAAGCATCCAGTGGTCGTCGCGAATGGAGCCGGACAGACGCTTTTCGCGTGGACAGAAGGCACGGGCTGGAGCAAAGGCGGATCGTTCGCATGGCAGGTGTACGGCGTGGACGGCAAGCCGACGGGAGCACGCGGCCGCCGAGAAGGCGTTCCCGTCTGGGGCCTACTCACCGCGATTGCCCGACCTGACGGCAGTTTCGTTCTGCTCTACTGAGATCTCTTCGCAGTCGCTGAAACCGCAAGCCCCTCGAGCTTCGTCTACAATGATATGAGCGAATGCCGGCTGTTGAACGGTCTGCGCGAGCGTTAGCTCGACGGCAGGATTACAGGAAGAAGGCGATTTATGGCTGGTGGAATTCAGGGCGGGGGGCAGCAGGGCGCATACCCACAGCAGCCTGCTCCGAAACGGCGACAGGGCGCAAATGGTGTGCTGATTTGGAGCATGGTTGGCTGCGGCGTGATCGCACTGCTCCTGGTAATTTTCGGCGCAGTCGTGGCGAATCGGTTTGTTCATAATCCGGGGGGCAAGGGCTTCATCGGTGTCATGACCTCCGTAACTCCGGCTGCCCAGAGCGTTCGGACAATGGGAACAAGCATCGAATCTTACCAGAAGGACCACGACGGCAAGTATCCTCCCACCCTCGAGGCTCTGATCCCAAAATACGTTGCAGACAAGGCGGCTCTTTCCTGCGGAAGCAGCGAAGATCCCAAGCCAATGGAGTACAGCCAGCCAAAGCCGGATGCTTCAGTTGAAGCAGTTGTAGTTCGTGTTCACATAGGCGACATCGTTCTTCCGAACCAGCGTCAACAAATGTATATCTGCCTCCTCAAGAGCGGTGACGTCGTCTCTGAGCAAGTAGCCCGCACGATTATGTCGAAGTCGGAGAAAACTTCCCCGCAGAGCAGGCCTGCCAAATGACTACGAGGAACTGCCCGCTGTCCTGAGCGCGGCCCAATTTCGGGAACAGCACGGCTCTTCCAGAGTCTATTGTGTGAAAAGAGAGCGGCAGACCTGGCTGCCCTTTTCGCGCAACGGACGAAAGGAAGAGTTTCATGCCCGGTCCCCCGCCATTCATCAGTCATGTGGATAAGAAGAAAACTCGTCGCGATGTGAAGCTCGCGGTGCAGGAGATCAAGCAGGCCGCTCGTCCGAACGTGCGATCCGTCCGTTCAGGCGCTTCCCTGCTCGTCGCTTTGGCTGCGGGCGGACTGGTCGCCTGGCGAGGCGTCCAGGCCGCGCTGGGGCCGGCAAGGGGCGATCTGGCACCCTCATGGCCCAGGCCCAAGCCCCCCTCAATTCCGGGCGAGAAGAAGGCCAAAGCCGATGCGTCGAAGCCGCTCGCCGAGCGCGCCGTCGATCGGCCCGCGAGCGCGGAAGTCGATGCGAAGGCAAAGGGGTTCGTCCCGCTCGCGAAGGAGTTTTTGGCGCGCTTCAACGCAGATGAGTGCGCGACTAGAGCGCAGGCGCTGGCCTTTGTCGGCATTCTGTCGCTTCTTCCTGTGCTGCTCTTCTCTCTTGCGGCGATGGGATTTTTCATCCCGCCCGATCAGGCGTCGAAGTATGTCCACGACCTCGTCGCGCAGTTGATGCCGGGCGCTGAGGCAGCTAAAGCGGCGGATCAGATCATCCAGCAGACGGGCCTCGTGAAGTCCGCTCAGGAGATCATGCACGCGAGGGGATGGGCGCTCGGAGCCGGCATACTCTCCCTCCTATGGGCGGGAATGGGCATCATTAAGAGCGCGATGATCCCTATGAACGCCGCATGGGAAGTGAAAGAGACCCGCACGTTCATTAAGCAAAATCTGCTCAGTCTGGGCGTCTTTCTCGCTGGAGGACTGCTGTTCGTGCTCTCACTGCTGCCCTCCTCCGGGCCAGATTTCGTGCAGGCCCTGCATGTGCCGTGGCTGGGACTGCCTAAGCATCCACCCTTTCTGCTTGCGACGCTTCTGCAGCTAGTATTCGAGATCTTGGCTGTGGCGATAGATGTCGCGCTTTTCGTGTTGCTCTACCGCATGTTGCCGGATGCGAAAGTCTCATGGAAGTCCGCTCTTTTCGGCGGCGTGATAGTCGCCGTTTTGTGGGAGGCGTTCAAAAAGGGCTTCGCAGTCTACCTCGCACATTTTGGAAGTTTCAACAAGCTTTACGGAGCGTTCGGCGGGCTTGTGCTGCTGGTCACCTGGATACTCTACTCCTGCATGATCCTGCTCGGCGGCGCGATACTTTGCAAGATGTACCATGAGCACAAGGAGGAGGGAGGGGTCGCGCAAAAGGCCACGTGACTCGTGAAAGGCGACGACAGGCTTGCAGCGATCATGGACTTCATGAGCAGAGCCGATTGGCAGTCTTCACGTCAGCAATTAGAACAGGAACTCTGCCATGGCATTGGAACGGATTCTCGTGCGCGTATGCGATTCGAAGCTGGGCGATATGCTGATGGCGACACCCACTTTTGTGGGACTGCGGGAAGCGCATCCCCAGGCAAAGATCACGCTGCTGCTCCGACTTCCCTATCCTGGCGACTGGATCAAGCGGTTCCATCCCTGGATTGACGAGATCATACTCGAGGACCTCAAGAAAGATATGCATGGCACGCTTGGAGCACTGCGCCTGCTTCGTCGCATCCGGCAGGGCCGCTTCGATGCAGTGGTAGATCTGCGGTTGCGCTCTCGATATGCCTGGCTCTACTGGGCAGCTCAGATTCCCATCCGCAGCAGCACCACAACGAAGTACTACAAGCCGCTGCTCACACACAATATCCCGCTTGACTACGACACAGCCGACCGGCATGAGGTCGAGTATAATTATGCGCAAGCTGCGCCACTAGGCGTGACTGGCGAACCGGGAAGGATGATGATGCCTCTCCTCCCTGAAGAAGAGAGGGAAGCGGATAGCCTGCTCGCCGCGAACGGCATACTGCCTGACGAGCGGTTCGTTACAGTCAATCCATCGCACGGCGGCTCGTCTCGGGCGCTGCCTCCCGAAC
>JANXLO010000338.1 GCA_025355115.1 Chthonomonadaceae bacterium | reverse complement strand
CGGGCTATTCAAAGAGCATGCATGGCATTAGTGATAAGGCAGCGCTCGATCAGGATAGAGCGGGATGTATTAATATTCCGCCGTCCGTCGCGATGTTCGCAACGGACGGCAGGTGTGATGAGTGCCTGCCGACTCCATTGTAACTTGGCTTGGTTACAGCAGGGTAACTGGCAGACTAACGAGAGGTTATTATTTGAGGACGAACACGAACTGACACACGCAAAGGCTACACATCTGATCCATAGGACTGCCGGTCCTCTGGCGGAGTGAGCCCAAAGAGTGTGTTTTGCGAGAGATGTCCATTCTCCATGCGCTCGCGGAAAAGGAATCCTACTCCCAAATGCTCGTAGGCTGAGCGAGTGGCTAGCCGGCCGCGATTAGTCCGATTGAGGAAGCCGAGCTGCATCAGGTACGGCTCCACGACGTCTTCAAGCGTGTCTCGCTCCTGTCCCAGCATTGCAGCCAGCGTCTCCAGGCCGACGGGGCCGCCCTCGAACTTCTCGATGATGGCCCGCAGGAAACGGCGATCAAGATCGTCAAGGCCAAGCGCGTCGATCTCATGCATTTTAAGCGCAGCGTCCGCCACCTCACGAGTGATGTTGCCGCCCGCTCTCACCTGCGCGTAGTCGCGGACACGCTTCAGCATTCGGTTGGCTATGCGGGGCGTCCCACGACTGCGCATGGCGATCTCGAGTGAGCCCTCCGCCGCGATGGGAATGGCGAGGATTTCTGCAGAGCGGCGAATAATAGTGTCGAGTTCCTCAACACTATAGAGCTCGAACCCGTGCAGAATGCCAAAACGGTCGCGCAGAGGTGCGGAGAGCATACCTGCGCGCGTAGTCGCGCCGACCAGTGTGAACTTGGGCAGGTCGAGTCGGAGCGTTCGCGCGCTCGGCCCGCGCCCGATGATAATGTCGAGCTTATAGTCCTCCATCGCAGGATAGAGAATCTCCTCCACGGTGCGGTTCAGCCGGTGGATCTCATCGATGAAGAAAACGCTGTTTTTCTCCAGGCTAGTGAGAATGGCGGCCAGGTCTCCAGGCTTCTCAATAGCGGGGCCGGAGGTGATACGAACGGGCACATCCATCTCATTCGCTATTATGTTGCTCAGAGTCGTTTTGCCGAGTCCGGGCGGGCCGTAGAGCAGCACATGGTCGAGCGCCTCGTTGCGACCTTTCGCGGCTTCGATGGCGATCCCAAGATTCTGCTTGGCTTTCGGCTGTCCGATCATCTCCCGCAGGCGCTTCGGGCGCAGCGACAGCTCGCCGTTGTCGTCCGAATTTTCCTCCGGGGAGACGAATCGCTCCTCATCATCGTTTTTTCGCATCGCCTGCTCTCCCCACAAAAGTTGAAAGACCGTCTGCCGGCGCAGAATTTACGCCGACAGCGGTCTCATTATAACACATTGTGTGTTAGTTTGTCTACTATATGCACACTATAGCGAGGGGATTGTGCTTCAGGGGGTTGAGTGTTATTGCTGGTGGAGTTGCGGGCGAATCTCAATCTGGAGGGTTTCGATGCCTTGTTTGATCTCCATTTTATCGCTGACTTTTACCCAGCCGCTGACGGGTGCCACCACAACCGCTTTCGCGTCGACGGACAGACCGAGGACAGCGCCGCGTTGGACAAACTCACCGTCTTTGTATATCGCCCCATACACTGGATGCACGTCAAGATACATCGATCCCATCGTCGTCATTCCTTCCTTGAAAAGTTCAGCCTTCTGCGCGTCATGATGCCTTCAAGCCGAGGCGGTGAACGGTGCGGCTTCTGGTTTAGCCGCCGGACTGTATGCGATGACATATGATCATGCACACCCCATTGATTTCAGACACACGAGGGCGGCAAAAGTTTGAGTCACTTCCTTATTTCCTCGCGTAGCCTTGACAGGCGGGCGTTTACACACTATAATTTCTTGTACGCAGCCTTAGCGTTTACGTTGCACTTCTCCGAGTGGAATCTCTGCTTTTTTAGAGCACCCGATTTGCAGGTGCCTGGATTGTCGCAAGTTGATCAAACTATCTCATCGCAAAGTGATATTTGCCTGCCTGAACGCCTGTCTTATGCTAGCGTTGCTTCCGAGCGTGCGGGCGGCAAATTGTCTGCCTCGACCCCGTCTTGTAATTGTGCTCCTCCCAGGACTTCGAGCGGATGACCTCTCCGCCGATGAACTGCCATCCCTAAAGCATATGATCGAGACCGGAGGCGCCGGATGGATGCTCTGCCGAGGCGCGCGAGCAGCCGACAGGCGACTGCTCCGCCCGGATGGACGGGAGACAACCGCCTCACTTCTGACGACTATAGGAAGCGGATCACGCGCCCTTGCGCCCTCAACTCTCCCGCTCTCGCCGAAGGCAATGATAGCCGCGCTGCGCTCCACAGACGAGAAGCTCGACCACAACGTCCCTCTCGGCGCTGTCGGCAACATGTTTCATCGGCTTGGTCTTTCGACCGCAACCATAGGAGATGAGTACAACGCTTGGCCGGACAGAAACGCCTGGATGGTTGCGACCGATCCGAATGGTCTTGTCGACTTTCCCACCGTTGTGCCTCCACTGATTCCTGACTGCACTGCCCCTTATGGCGTTCGGACAGATGTGCCCGCAGTGCTAGCCAGATTTGCCGTTCTTCAGAAAAGCGCAGGATTGATAGTCATAGTTTGCGAGCAACTTGCCCGTGCGGACAGCTACGCAGCAGTCTGCCGCCCCGCGACAGCAATGGCTCATCGCGCTGATGCCAGACGCACTATCGAGATCCTGCTTGCCGGAATCTTGTCCGCCTGTCGTTCTGGAACTGATTCTGCTATGACTCCTATTCTGGTCTGCTCGCCTGCACCTGCCGAGTCGTCCGAAGTGACGGATCGCCTAGCTCCGATAGTCTCGTATTCAAACAGCACGGGCGGTACCCTTGCGTCCGCGTCAACAAGGCGTCCTGGCCTCGTTTTGAACACAGACATTCTTGCGACGATCGCCGAGATGCTCAATTCCCCGCTCCCTTTCGGTGCAACCGGGCGTCCCTTCCGCACTGTCTCCGACCACGCGACATCGGATCAGCACATTAGCGCTGTTTCTGCGCTTAATGCACAATACTCGTCCTTATTTCGTATTTCCCGGCTTCAAAACAGTCCTGGCGGCTTGCCGACCATTCAGCTTCTGTTTCCGTTGATTGGCACAACGCTCCTGTTTTTTGGCATGCGCACAGGGTCAGAAAAGAGTCGGCATCTCCTGTTTCGGTTTGCTGCTGCCGCGGCCTCTGTAACTGTCATGCTTCCGTTGGGAATGCTGCTGTTGCCCCTTCTGAATCAAGGTACAAACATCGCGGCGGGCGTGTCACTTTTCGTGCTCTCCCTCCTCGCTGCACAGACCGTTTTTTTACGAGTTAGGATCGTTCCAACTCTCTTCCAATCGCTGTCTCTTGCTATGGTCTTGATTCTGCTCATTGATCTTCTCACCGGGACGCATCTTCTTCAGGCTGCCTGGATGAGTTACTCCGTCATGGAAGGGGCTAGATTTTACGGAATCGGAAACGAATATATGGGCGTGGCCATCGGAGCATCCTGTATGTTGTTCGGGCTGGGAGGACCACCTAAGAAGCTGCCGAGTAGCGCAGACAAGAGGACACCAAACCTTCCGTTATTAGGCTTCTCCTTACTGATTGTCATTGTGACCGCTGAGATGGGAGTACTAGGGGCAAAAGTTGGAGCGATACCTTCGGCAGGCATTGTCTTCGGGGTTATCGGCATTGTCATGTGGCGCGGAAACCTGCGTATTAGGGAAGTTGGCGGACTGATTTTGCTTGCGACAATCGGATTGGGACTGCTCGCACTTATCGACTCTCATCGCGCAGCAGGCGATCAGACTCACTTTATACGCGCTCTATCCGGGGCGGGAGGCGGTGGTCTGGCAGATATTCTAAGGCGGAAACTTCAACTTGAAGGCTGGCTGCTGCTGCACAGTTCGTGGAGCGCAGCTTTGCTGACCGCGGGGGCATGTCTGCTCTGGATTCGATTTACTCATCCCGCGCTTTTCCTGCCTAGACGCCAGAAGGCGACCCTTGCAGGCATAGGCTCTGGGGCGCTCGCCTGTCTGTTATGCAACGACTCCGGGCTGACGGCCGCCGCACTTCTTCTTCTCTATGGCTGGGCCTGGGCAGCGGCGCTGACAGCGGTGTCACGCTCGTCCCCGCCCACTCCTGTACTTGGGCAGGCTGACGTGAGGGAGTAATTCCGCTTCAGTGGGATTGTTCACAGATCACCGCAGTAGTCAAGGACTTCGCGTGAGGCTCCAATGGGTCGTAAAGGTCACAGAACTTGCGGGTTTGAGAGTATGGATGGGGCCGAGCAGCTCCATTTCTACATAACGATTGACACCGTCGCTTGTGTAGACTTCCTGTGAGCAACCTCCATCAGGATAGGCGCCCTTCCGATCAAGGGCAGCGGACATGCGAAATTTCACGGGGCCGAAAGCAGACTCGATCCAGCCCGCGGAGGAGTGCGCTCCGATTTTGGCGGCATGATCCGTCTGACCACGTATCGCCACCCTCCCCGCCTCCACAGTCAACTGGCCGTCTTTTGGCGCATTGTCGCCAACCACCGAATATCCCTTTGGAAATTTTGGACTTATCTCTATCGGCAGAACGGTCATATCAGGCTTGTCCGTCTGCGTTATCTCCCATACTCCCCAGGTGACCGCTTTCTCCCCGCTGTTTATCATGCGATTTGAGATCGTCACCG
>JANXLO010000337.1 GCA_025355115.1 Chthonomonadaceae bacterium | reverse complement strand
TTGTGCCCGGCATCTACGACGCGAAGCTCGCGGACGAGAATCGCGAGGTCGGCACGGAGGCGGCCCACGACATGGTCAAGAGGCTCGCGAGGGAAGAGGGGATCTTGGTCGGCATCTCGGCTGCCGCCGCGCTGGTCTGTTCGCTTCAGGTGGCAGAGGAGCTTGAAGAGGGCGTGCTCGTCACCATCTTCTGCGACAGCGGCACCCGCTACCTTTCAGAGCGGTTCTGGCGCGAGACGGAGGAGAGCGATGATCCGTGCATCTGAGGAGCATCTGACGGCGATTCGAAATCATGGCTCAGAGACGTTTCCCAACGAGTGTTGCGGAGTGTTGCTCGGCGATGTTGATGGGGCGGACAAGACTGTCCTCGAAGTGCGGCGCCTCGCCAACGTTTTCGAGCCTAGCGCGGAGTTCGAGGCGACTGGTGACCCTGATGCTGTAAATGGCGCGTCTGAGGTCGGGCAGGAGAGGCGGTACTTCGTCTCTCCCGACGAGATGTTCGCGCTGATGCAGGAGGAGCGGCGGACAAAGCGGAAAGTGCTGGGTTTCTACCACTCGCACCCCAATCATCCCGCAAGGCCCAGCGTCTACGACCGCGAATGGGCTTCCCCCTGGTACACCTATATCATTGTTTCGATCATGTCCGGGCATGCCAGGGAGTTGACTGCCTGGCAGCTGAATGCGGATCGCCAAGCTTTCACAGCCGAGACGCTGCTGACAGAGTAGAGAGAATAGGCGACATCGGCAAGGAAAACAAGAGCAAATCCGGCAGTCACCACGCTCCAATCCTGTTCCGCGTCCTATCTAGTTTTTCAATTTGATTTCGAGGAAGAGGTGAGTGTTATGGCGAGAGTGCTTATTCCAACCGCATTGGTGCAGTTTTCAGGCGGTTCGGACGAACTGGATGTGGCGGGGGCGACTGTGAAGGCCGTGCTGGACAATCTCGCCGCGCAGTATCCCGAACTGAAGAAGCATCTCTTCAGTGATAGCGGCGAACTCAGGCATTTTGTGAATGTCTACAAAGGTTCGGAGGATACGCGTGCGCTGCAGGGCGGTGACACGCCCGTCGAGGAGGACGAAGAGCTGAGCATCGTCCCAAGCATCGCCGGAGGAGTCGGGGCTGTGCGACCCTTGCCGGAGCCGGTGAGCGTCATCCCTGAATATCGGCGGGACGAGGCCGAGCTTAGCAACGAGGAGATCCTGCGCTACAGCCGCCATCTCATCCTGCCAGAGGTCAATATCGAGGGTCAGCGACGCCTGAAGGCGGCGAAGGTGCTCTGCATCGGCGCGGGCGGTCTTGGCTCGCCTCTCGCCCTCTATCTGGCGGCGGCAGGGGTGGGAACCATAGGGATCGTGGATTTCGACACCGTCGATCTCACCAACTTGCAGCGGCAGATCATTCATGGCACGAAGGACGTCGGACGGCTAAAGATGGAGTCGGCACGCGAGACTTTGCGTGACATCAATCCGCATGTAAATATTATTGGCTTCGACGAACAGTTCTCCTCGGAGAACGCGATGCGTATCGTTAAGGATTTCGACCTCGTTATAGACGGCACTGACAATTTCCCCACTCGCTATCTGACCAACGACGTCTGTGTGCTCCTCAACAAGCCTAACGTCTACGGCTCCATTTTCCGCTTCGAGGGTCAGGCTTCCGTCTTCTGGGCGGAAAAAGGCCCATGCTACCGGTGCCTCTACCCGGAGCCTCCCCCGCCCGGGCTCGTGCCCTCGTGCGCCGAAGGCGGAGTTCTCGGCGTCCTGCCGGGCATCGTGGGCTGCATTCAGGCGAATGAAGCCATCAAGCTCATTCTAGGGGTCGGGAACCCGCTGATCGGCCGTCTGCTGCTCTTCAACGCGCTGAAGATGCAGTTCCGAGAGCTGAAGCTGCAGAAGGACCCTAACTGCCCAATCTGCGGCACGAATCGAACAATCACGGAACTCATAGACTATGAGGAGTTCTGCGGCATACGAGGCGAGGAGGCGGCTCCGCAGACAGTCGAGGAGAGCGAGGAGATCACGGTGCGCGAGCTTAAGGCACGAATGGATCGCGGCGAAAAGCTCACCGTCATCGACGTGAGGGAGCCCTACGAGTACGCCATCGCTCGCATCCCCGGCACCCGCTTGATTCCGCTCGGCCAGATCGTGGAGCGCTCCGGGGAGCTGGACGCCGGGTCTGAGATCATCCTTCACTGTCGTTCAGGCAAGCGCAGCGCCGACGCCCTGAACCGCCTGAAGGCAAAAGGCTTCAACCGACTGAAAAACCTGACCGGCGGCATTACTGCGTGGAGCGACGAGATCGACTCTGGCGTTCCGAAGTACTGAACGCATGTCGAGGAACTTTCTTTCTCGCGATTGCGTTTTTATCGTAAATCTCTTCCTGTAGGAGAGAATTTCCGATAAAAGGAGAAAATACCATGACCCGACAGCTCATGAAGGCTGGCACATTTATGGCCGCCTGCGTCCTCTCGATGGCAGGCGCAGGGGTTCAGGCTCAAAAAACAGGGACGTTGAGCGCGGCGGATAAGAAGTTCGTAATGGACGCTGCTCATGGCGGCGTTGCGGAAGTCAAAATGGGCGAGCTCGCCGCAAAGCAGGGGTCGAGCGAGGGCGTCAAGCAGTTCGGGCAGAAGATGGTCGAGGACCACTCCAAAGCTAACGAGGAGCTGAAGACCGTGGCGACGGCTAAGGGGATCACTCTTCCCACCGAGCCCAATGCTGAGCAGAAGGCGACTATGGTGCGACTTATGAAGCTGCACGGCGCCGCTTTGACCGCGCTTACATCAAGGCGATGAAGATGGATCACAAAATGGACGTTGCTGAGTTCAGCAAAGAGTCCATGAAGGGCAAAGACCCGCAAGTCCAGGGTTTCGCATCGAGCACGCTTCCTGTCATCAAGGAGCACTACAAGATGATCATGGGCATGGGCAGCTCGAAGATGCACTCGATGAAAAAGATGTAGGTATTGTGCTCCACTGAGTCCCCATTTCTCTAGAAGTATTCCAGGCCAGCCGCTCTATAGCCGCTGGCCTGGCTATGTTTTTGCGCGGA
>JANXLO010000328.1 GCA_025355115.1 Chthonomonadaceae bacterium | reverse complement strand
GTCACATCCTCCGCCATCTCCTCGGGAGCGCGCTGCGGAATGGCGCGATACGGCGGGTAGCTCTCCCGGCAGCGCCCGCCGAGCAGCGTGGAGACCGGCAATCCTGCCGCCTGTCCCAGGATGTCCCAGCAGGCTATGTCGATGGGAGACTTGATGTAGTTGTGGCCGCCGAGAGCGAGATCCATGCGCTCGTTAAGCAGATTGAGCTGCCGGGGATCGAGCCCCAGCACCGCTTTACCGACCTCTCCAATCCCTGCCGGAATGCCACGAGCAAAGGCATCCATGTAGGCAGAGCCGAGCGGGCAGACCTCTCCGTATCCGACCAGGCCCTCATCGGTCGAGACCTTGACGACGGTGCTCAGCACTTCGGTGATGAAGTGCTCGTTCGACCAGGAGTACTTCTCGTCGAGCAGCCTGTAGTTGACCTGAAACACATCCAGTCGTTCAATCTTCACTCGTCACTTCCCATCGGGTGCAAGGCGTCAGCGAATCGAGACGATGTAGGCGTCGGTGCCGAATTTCAGCGCCATCGCGAACGTGATTTTTGCATAGCCGCCATCCGCGAACTTCGGCCCCCAGGAGTTGCGCAGCAGAAAATAACCGCCTCCTGCCACATCAGGATCCAGTGTAAAGCCGATCAGAGCCACTCCGTGTCCACTTTTGTCCGTTCCGTCGATATGGCTGTCGATCAGAAAAGAATCTTTGTCAACAATCTGCGCGTCGTTCAGCCCGACCGGCCAGCAGAAGGTTACGGAGACCGGAATGCCGCGGCTCAAAGAATCTACGATCTTCTGCATGTGAACAGGAGTGAAGCCGATAGGCGAACTCCAATGTTTTATCGATGTAAAGCGGATGGACGCACGCTTGGCTGCGGCCTGTTGCGCGTGTTCAGAGGGCGGCAGAATCGGTTCATTGCGTGGAATATACGGCATATCGGCCTCGTCGCAGATGCCATGCAGCTTCCAGCCCTTGATAAGCAGGTCGGGGTTGAAGCCATCTGTGCGGTTCAGCCCGCAGGCGTCGTTGGCTGCCCACATCAGGTACTGCTCGGACAGTGCCACTGTATGCCCGCGCTTCGCCAGCAGAAACTCCGCTACCGTCACCATTCCGAAAACCTGACACGAGCCGCGCTGTCCCTGCTGCCGAACATCCAGGCCGTACGACACGAACTGCGGCCTCAAATCAACGCTCTGTTTGGGACTGTGGAGCGGCTTCTCTATTGCGGGGGCGACAGTTGCCTGGAGAGGGGCTTGCGCAACTGTTCTTGTCGCCGACCACCCAAGTAAAAGGACGGCTGCGAACGGGAAAAACAACATTTGCTTCATCTGGCGTATATCCTGGCGATTGAAAGACTGCGCCCGGCAATAGAGTCTATCACCGGGCGAGGCATCGGGCAAGTTAAAAAGAGCAGGCCGAGCCGTTAACTCCAGAGTTCCTTAATCGGCTCGCATTCGGGCAGTATGCGTACAGGACGTCCCTGCGGCGTGATGAGCGCCTTGTCGTAGTCGATTCCAAGCGCGGAGTAGATGGTCGCGGCGACTTCCGGCGGGCGAATGGGCCGCTCCGTCACATACTCGCCCCGCTCGTCGGTCGTCCCGATCACCTGACCGCCGCGAACGCCCGCGCCCGCGAAGAGCATGACGCCCGCGTTGCCCCAGTGGTCGCGCCCATTGTCCTTGTTGATTTTGCTGGTGCGTCCAAAATCTCCGTACATCGCGACGAGCGTGTCCTTAAGAAGTCCGCGATCCCGCATGTCCTTTAGAAGGGTGGCGATGGAGTGGTCGAGCCGGGGCAGTGAGTTGTCGCAGGAGGGGAAGATGTTGCTGTGCATGTCCCATCCGCCCTGACCAAGCAGGACGAACCGGACTCCGCTCTCGATCAGCCTGCGGGAGAGCAGTGCCTGTGCGCCCCAGACGTCGCGTCCATAGGAGTCGCGTACTTTGTCCGGCTCCTTTGTCA
>JANXLO010000304.1 GCA_025355115.1 Chthonomonadaceae bacterium | reverse complement strand
GGTTTCTCTGGAACCCCACCGACAGCAACGTGCAGGTGCAGTCCGCAAAGTACTATCCCGGCGATGCCTACGCGGACTATATCGGCTTCGACAACTACGATTCAGACTACAGCGGCATCTACAAGCCTGGAGTTCAGCCCGATGAGGCAACGCAGCAGAGAGCCTGGACAAACAGCATCCTCCCGAGGATCCAATGGTTCGCAGATTTCGCATCGGCAGCCAATCCTCTCAAACGTAACGGCGCTATTCCCGGCAGAAGCGTCCCGTTGATCGTGGGTGAGTGGGGACTGTGGCAAGTCGCCGCCAACGGGCGCGGCGCGGGAGGCGACGACCCGTCGTACATCCGGAACATGCACGATTGGATGACCTCGCACAATGTCTACATGGAGTCTTACTTCGAGACACCCGCAGACGGAGTGTCCACGCTATGGCCCGGCGGATACCCGAAGCCCGGCAGCGGCAACCACTCTTGGGGCGCGGCAGGCACGCCCTATCCAAAATCTGCGGAGGTGTATCGACAGTTGTACGGCGGCCCAAAGGCGGGGCGCAACGCCCCTCTAAAGAGCCTCAGTTCTGCTGGGGATGTTTGTCCCGCTGAATTATAAGCCGGATGCGAGCAAACAAATTTCCTTCCTGCCTTGTAACAACAATTGCCTCTCTCTCTGCCGTTGCCAAAGTGCTTTCCGATAATCCCTTCACAAAAACGACCGGCGCAAATGCTGCAGCCGCCGAATGGAATTCCATTCGGCGGCTTCTGATCGATGCAAGACATGCTCGACCGCCTCAGATGACGGGAATCCAGAGGATCGCATGACGATGCGCTCCGTCGAAGGCAAAGCCTGTGATCGTGCCCCCAGTATCCATGCCTGTGGCCTGTGAAGCTGCGAACCCTGTTGGGAGAAACTGGTTCAGGTCGATTGCGCTGCCTGCCGTTCCCGACCATACGAGAGCGTGTGGGTTCCCCGCGAGGGTGCCGTACCCTACCTGCTTGAGTTCCGAAACCCCGGTGGCGTACGACTGGTCGAAGCCTGCAGGATGCAGATCGACGACGCTGACGGCTGTGTGGAACCAGAGCAGCGCATGAGTCACGCTCGGCGCAAGTCGCACCTTGGAGGCCACGACGCCATTGCCCACTTCCTGAGTGCCATCGGTTGCTACCGCCTGTGAGGCGACGAAGCCATTCTGAGGATGCAGCCATACGAACCCGCTGGGACTGCCAGTCCAGAGCATCGCCTTCGTTTCGGAAAGAGAGGTGCCAAAGCCGCTTTTGCCCCCGTAGCCTACCTGTTCGCCACCGCCTGCGGCCACCGCCACAGTCGCTTCAGCTCCATTGTGGAGATCTATGGCGACGGTGGAATTAGGCAGCCAGAGCATCGCGTGGGTCGGGCCATCGAAGCGCCGTACAGTCCCGCGCCCGCTGACAAACTGAACCGTCACGCCATATCCTACGATCTGCCCGTCACCGTTTCCGATGCCCAGCGCACCGGACTCGTTGGTGTCGAACGGTGTTTGAAGCAGGGTGACGCTGTCCAGCGTTCCCAGCCACTTCAGGGCGCGATTTCTCTGATTGGTCGGAACGCCGCTACCGTAGCCTATCTGAATGTTCCCCCATGTGCCAAGGGCAGTAGAGCGACCGGTCGCATTCAGCGACGGGTAGTCCAAAAGGGCGGACGGATGCAGATCGATCGGCGTTGCGCCTGCAGTCGGCCAGAGGGCGGCGCGATACTGAGAGGCGTCGGTCAGGAAGACGGAGCCGACAGCGTGTCCGGCATCGATGCCGTTGGCCGACGCGTTGTAGCCGACCGGGCCGAGATCGACTGCCCTATAGACTGTCTGTGCGGCTGCAGGTCGGGATGCCTGTAGAGCGACCAGCGCACAGGCAAGCAGTGAAAGCGAATGCAGTGATTTCTTCAACGTGTTGTACTCCTCTAGCCAAACACTTCGTGGAACACATAGGAGGAGGAGCAAGACGATGGGAAAAATACATTGTGAAATCATAAACCGCTGCCGGGTCATTCGCGCTTGCGACTTCGGGTACTATGTACTCTATACCTCATGCTGGATGACAGGCTTATCGCTGGCATGGGCTGATTACGTGGGACAAATACAGACTTCAGGGAGATAGGGAATATGGAACGCAAAACCGCAGATCAGTATCCGCAGGAGCTTCTCAACCTTTTCGACACCTACGTGCATGGAGGCATCGACCGGCGCGAATTCCTGGCTGGCGCGCAGAAGTTTGCCATCGGCGGCATGACCGCCATGGCGATTTGGGAGAGCCTGCGCCCGAACTACGCCTGGGCGCAGCAGGTTCCCAAGGACGACGCCCGCATCAGGACGGAAGTCGTCACCGTTCCGTCGCCGAAAGGCAATACGGAGATCAAAGGCTATCTCGTTCATCCTACGTCGAAGCCGAAGCAAAAGCATCCGGGAGTGCTCGTAATCCACGAGAACCGGGGGCTAAATCCCTACATCGAGGACGTGGCGCGGCGGCTTGGGACAGAGGGCTACATGGCGTTCGCGCCGGACGGGCTCACCTCTGTCGGCGGTTATCCCGGAGATGACGAAAAGGGCGGCGCGCTCTTCCAGACTGTGGATAAGGCAAAGATGTCCGAGGACTTCATAGCGGCGGCGAAATGGCTCAAGGCGCGTCCCGACTGCACCGGCAAAATCGGAGCGGTCGGCTTCTGCTTTGGCGGCGGGATAGTCAACATGCTAGCAGTTCGGCTCGGCGCAGACCTGGCAGCAGGTGTTCCCTTCTACGGCTCACAGCCTAACGCTGAGGACACCGCCAAGATCAAGGCTCCTCTGCTTCTGCAGTACGCCGGGCTCGACACCCGAATAGATGCCGGCTGGCCCGCCTTCGAGGAGGCTCTGAAGGCCAACCACGTCAAGTACGAAGCCTACATCTACGAAGGCGCGAACCACGGGTTCCACAACGACACCACGCCTCGCTACGATGAGTCGAGCGCCAAGCTCGCCTGGAAGCGCACTCTGGCCTTCTTCGCCAAAAACCTCAAGGAGAAGCAGCCGAAATCCACGTCAGCCTGAATTGCGCAGCCGCTGCTGGCAAGAGACAGCACGGACGAGCGAGAGCGAAACAGCCTCGACAACGGGGCTGTTTCGGCTGAGTGACGGATCGGAGCGGCCGGGCGGCACAGCAGACAGTGGAGCAGTGGGGGAAGCCTATCGAGCAGGTCTGTCGCCAGTGGGCTGGCCTGACCTATTTCCTGCTGGATCTTGCGGATGAAATCCGTCGGTCATAATCAGCGATGAAGGAGTGACGATGTCAACAAAATTGCCGTCTGTAGAACCCTCGAATGGAGAGGAAACTGCTGCGTTGCTCCATGCCTTCACCGCCGATGCCGTCGTCGAGGGCGAGGGTGGCGAGCATCGCGTCGATCCCCTCTTTAGGCAAGCGCGCTGCTCAGGAGATGCGAGGATGAGCAATGAACCTCTGCCCCGATGCCATTGAGCACAGCATGACCCGATGATGGTAGCCTCTGGAGGGGAGCTTGTCATTGGCAACTTCTCGGATCAAAATGGAACGCAGAGTTACATGGAGGTCGTTGGGGAGTGGATTTTGCAGCATCGTAGCAGCGAGCAATTGACTGCCCTCGCGATGCACTGCGATATCGATCCAGGTCATATCCGCATTGGGGAAGAGGCGGAGGGCGTCAACCTATTTCTGCATATTCGTAAGCCTGAAGTTATCGCGCCGTAAGAGGGGGCTCCGCTGATCGGAAAAGCAGGGATGCACCTACAGAGAATGTGCTGTCTGCATAGCAGCACTAAAATGTTTTTAGCCCTAAATGGGTGCTGGCCTCACGCTCCTCACGCTCGACGCCTTAAGCGGACAGGGGAAACGTTATGATGACACATGCGCCGCCGACGGGACGGTTCTCGTAGGAGACATCTCCCCGCAAATCCCACCGAGCGGTGACGTCTATGAGTTCGAGGCCCGTATGCGCGGATCGGACCGCATTGAAGCCCGGCGGGAACCCGCTCCCGTTGTCACGCACTTCCAGTCGCGCACGTGCTCCCTCTTCGTAAGTACGGAGTACAATGTCGATGTCTCCAGATCCATGCTTGAGGGCATTGCTGACGCATTCGTTCACAAGCAAAGCGAGCGAGGCCGACTTCTCCACGGTGACGTACACTTCCTCTATGTGTGCCTGAATGCGCCGATCGCCGACGGATTGATTCAGCATGAATACGAGCCGTTCCAGCACGGTCTGCACGCTGACGCGGGAAGTGTCTGGATCGTCTGACTTGGACTGTGCCGTCAAAAGGTCGTGTATCATGGCAAGAGCCTGCACATGCCTTGTGAGGCGCTGGTTGGGTTCAGTGGGTTCGCCGTTCGTCGCCTCCATCTCAATGATGGCGGAGATGACCTGCAGATCGTTCTTCACCCGATGATGAGTCTCTGTCATGGCGCGACGGAGACGCTTGTTCAGGCATTCGATCTCCGTCTGTCGCTCTCTCAGCTCCTCCTCCGCCTCACACTGCTCCGTCACATCCGTGTTCGTGCCGAACCAAAAGGTGATCTCGCTGGCCTCGTTCCGCACCGGAGCGGCACGGGAGAGGAACCAGCGATAATGACCCTCTGCGGCGCGCAGTGGGAAAGTATCCTCCCAGGGCTCACCTGTCTGCAGATGATGCGTAAACTTCTCGATGACGCGTTCGATGTGATCGGGATGATGCACCTTATCCCATCCCCATCCCTGCATATCCGCCAGAACAGTTCCTGTATAATCGAACCACCGCCGATTGTACCAGAAAATCCAGCCCGAGCCATCGGCGATCCAAGCGAGCTGCGCAATATTGTCTGCCAGTCCATGGAAGCGCGCTTCGCTGTCCCGAAGCGCCTCCTCGGAATGCTTGCGCTCGGTGATGTCGCGGAGGATGCTGAGATGCTGTCCGGCAGCAAGAGGACAAGCTGAGTAGGAGACAACGCGCATCTCTCTATCCGGACGAACGAATCTAAACTCCCCCGCATCTTGCTCATTCGGGGAGTAGCCCTCATGCTCTTCCGAAGATCCTTCAGCGCCTGGGATCACAAAAGAGCCGATCCGCTTGAGGAGCATCTGCTCCTGAGAGTAGCCGAACATCTCGCAGGCAGCCTGACTTGCTTCAATGAATCTGCCGTCTTCGTCAGCGGTGACGATGACGGCCAGACTATGGTCAAAAAGTAAGCCAATAGGGCCGTCGTTCATAATAGGAACTTCCTGGAAACATACCTTGACATAGAATACTGATCGTGGTCCAACCATGTCGCACACAACCGCTTCAATCGCGCGGCTCATTTTGGCTGATTAATGGCTTTATCGCCGTCTGCCTGTCTTCTCTATAGGATCGTAAACGACGGCCGAATGTTCCGTCCGTTCGCCTCTCTGATGTTTATCTTATCCTAACTTTCCGGTCATTCGATTGAGGAGTCAGCAATCGGCCAGGCTTCTGTAGAGCATCTACCTGCCCGCTCCTATGAGTCCAATTAGACTCTGTCGCGAAACAAAATCTGTCGAATGGCAGACGCCAAACGCCTGCCGGTGCCTCTATACTAACTCATGCGGTCACTTTCCCTGGCTATGCTTTTGAATTGACCGCCATAGACTCGCAATTTTGTTTCGTTGGATGCTCGGCGGAATCCATTGGCGTTCCGCAAACTGGATTAAGCGGCAAGGGCATCAACTTTTCGACCAGCTGCAAATTGACCCACATTCCAGAGGCAGGAATTTCACTCGACCGTCGACCGTCTCACGTTGAGACCAGGAGAACCATCCAGATGCCACCCACCAAGAGGGGCTTCACCCTCATCGAACTGCTCGTCGTCATCGCCATCATCGCCATTCTCGCCGCCATCCTCTTCCCCGTCTTCGCTCAGGCGAGGGAGCAGGCGAGAAA
>JANXLO010000282.1 GCA_025355115.1 Chthonomonadaceae bacterium | reverse complement strand
AGAGAACACAGGTCGGCAAATCTCGCTCACCGCCGGACAGAGCTATGCGCACGGCTTCAGGCTCGAGAGGGACATCGCGCTTCTTCACAACTTCGACGCGTCGTCCGAGCTGTTTGAGGCGAGAGCGCAGCGTCCTTTCCTGAAAGGGCATCCATTCCAGGACTCGGTATGCCGTCGCAAAGGGCGTGGCAGTGAAGTCGTCTGCAGTCAGGTAAGCGATTCCGGGTGTTATCTGGCAGGCATCGAGTAAGGCTGAGACTTGAGGCAGGCGGTGACTTCGAATAACGGCAGGATCAGGCTCAATTAGCCATTGCAGCGGCGGGGAAAAGTTGGGTTGTTCGCACGCAAACGGGAGTAGGCTCGCCGGTGGAAAGCCAGTTCTCAGCACAGTCGCAACATAATTTTCCCCGTTGTCCTGATTTTCGAAATCTGAAGCACCGGATACTCCCTCACTGGAATCAAACGAGGGGAAGTGCTCGGCGAGCCGCCCGAACCATAAAGACGCCTCCTTGCATTCTCCCCGGTCGGAGATGAACTCCACGCGAGCGCCGTACTGTCGCAATGAATCATCGTCCAGACCAGGAGAAACCTTGACGCAGAGGGCGGGGAAATGTTCTCGCAGCTTCAGGAGAAAATCCAGCGGCGGAGTGTAGTCGGAGGCATTCCGTACTCTGCGACGAGATCCATCCGTCCGATCGGCGCGACGCGATGGATCGAACAGAGCGCCGCCTACACCTCGTTCGGCAAGCGCCGCAAAGCTGAGAGCGGTGGCATCAGCACAGAGCGTGTGGACAGGAAAATGTGAAGCGGTATGCATGACGTTTGCTCTAGTGCAGAGCGCGGCCTCGGGGAGGAGATCGATCGCAAGGACAGCGCCGCGGCGTGCAAGCGCCGTGGCATCTCCCCCGATGCCGCAACATGCGTCCAAAACGATGACGCCTGCTGGAAATCGTGACGCACGATACTCAGCCATCGTCGCAGCGGTCGCCTGCTCCAATCCCTCGGCTGTAAAATACATGGATTCTGCATTCGGAAATCTCGATCGTGCTCGCCGACGAAGTTCAAGCAACTCCATAACCCCGGAGGCTCGTTCCCTGCTCATTTTCCGGCGCAGTTGCGTCAGCCGCGCAAGCATATCTGTTGGCAGATTTTTTGCCTCCTCCAGACATTCCGTTCCCTCCGGCGTCATCAGCCATGCGAGCGTATCAAAGATCATGGATCACCTCCAAATGACGCCCGTCACCGCGCCCATAAGAATGATCAGCGAGAGAGGCAATCGCTTCGTCGCGCCGAGAGCAAGGGCGGAAAGGGCGATAACGACGCTTCGCACGCCGATGCCGGAGTGGTGCAGGAGGCGAAGCAGGATCACTGCGAAAATCCCTGCGATGGCCAGACCAAGTCCCCGCATAAATCCATCCATCGCGGGATGGTTCCGCACGACTCGGTATCCTCGTTCAACTGCTAGAACGAGCAGCGGCGGGAGAGTCACCGCCAGGACTGCAGACAGTGCTCCGCGTGCGCCGTCCGTCAGATAGCCCAGACTGACGACCCAGAGCCCGTTGGGACCCGGCGATATCTGCCCAACCATCAGCGCTTCAGCGAAGTCCTGTTCCGTTGCCCAGTGATGCGCAAGCAGGTCATGCTGAAGACTGGGCAGGTTTCCGAAACCGCCTGTAGAGAACAGTGAGGCTTTGAGGAATAGCCAGAAGTAGAGCACATGATTCATGGGAGCGCACTCCCGGTTGAAGATTTCCGGTGACGGATCAGCATCACGGCTGCCTCCAGCACACCCGCTAGAAGCAGAACCGGGAGCACCGCCATTCCGAACTTCCCAACGGCGACACAGCAGCCTGCCAGCACCATAAGGCTAATCGCGAGACTAAACCGGCCTTCTTTCTGTGCCGCTATCAGATTTGTGCGAGCCATTTGATAAGCGGTGAGGAGGCCCAGCCCGACCGTCGCAGGCAGGAAGCCGCGAAGAGCATCCTTTGCGATCTCCGTGTTCTGGACATGCACATACAGTGCGGTGAGGAGTGCAGTGATGGTCACACTGGGCACGAGGAGCCCGAGCAGTGAGATCAAGATGCCTCGCCAGCCGAGGACTTTCCTGCCGAGCAGAATGGCGAGCGCAAGTAGATTGATTCCTGGAACGATCTGAACTAGCGAGAAAAAACGGTCGAACTCCGATGCCTTCACCCAGCATGTTCGCTCGACAAACGTCTGTCGCATCAGGATGAGAGTCATGCTGCCGCCCCCAAAAGACTGCCCTCCAATTCGCAGCCACTCCACGAGCAGCCTACTGGCGGTGCATACAGGCATTTCCGCGGCAATGGGTTGGTTCTCAGGAGGCTCTATCATTCCTCTATTCTACATCTATTCGAGGCTTGGATGCAAAACGAGCGTCGAGAAAAGTAGTCATTCTCGACGCTCGTTGCTGAACCCATGAAGCTTATCAGAGTGTCTTCATGAAGTTGACGATGTCCCTCTGGCTGTTTATTCCCTCATTGGGCAGGGCGCGATAGCGTTCGACGGAGTTATGAGCCTCACTGTCCGTGTCCACTCCAGTGTTGTCATGCGCATCTATGCTGAGGTCAAGCGCACTGTCGATCCCGCTCGCTTTGACCACACGGCCATCGTGGAAGAAGGGAGGGCCAATGAGCCCTATCCCCATGAGCGGGGTGGTTCGCCATGTCCGTCCTGTTGCGCGACCCTGATTGGGAAGTGCGTTGTCGGCATCTGCCTGCCCCATGTCATGGATGAGCAGGTCGGACCAGAGGAAGACTTTTTTGTTGCTCAGATGCCTTGAGCCGATCTC
>JANXLO010000269.1 GCA_025355115.1 Chthonomonadaceae bacterium | reverse complement strand
CACTGCATCGCCTCTCCCGCCTGAGAGCCGCTCATGCGGCCTATGCACTCGATACCACCGGGGGCATGGAGCGAGTAGGCAACGGAGCCTGGATGCGCCGTCGCTCCAATACGGCGAAGCGCATCGTCGTCAGCTGACAAGAATGGGGAGCCTGAAGGCTCCCCATTCTCGTTGCAGAGCAGATTTCTGCCTCGCATTCCATCATGCTCTTGTAATCTCCGTTAATGCACGGCAGAATCGCTCGACCTCTTCCTCGGTGTTGTAGTAGTGGACGGAGGCGCGGCACAGCTTGGTCAGATGCCGAGCCTCCATGTCCAGCCGAGTGCCGCTCGGTTGTGACATCCACATGTTCATTCGGCGCTCCGCAAAGCTCTCGCGAAGCTTCCACGGATCGTGGCCATCCACTGTGAATGTCACGATCCCGCACTTCTCCCGCCCCAGATCACAGACCTCAACTCCTGGAATAGCGTCTAGCCTGAGCCGAACTAGAGCCGCGAGTGCCTGCACTCGCTCGCGTATCGCGTCCAACCCCCAGCTTAGCGCATAGTCTACCGCCGCTCCGAGCCCGATCTTCGCCGCTATATTTGCCTCGAACGCCTCGAATCGCCGCGCATCCGGCTGAAGTCTGTAGTCGTTTTTTGACACCCATTCCGCGGCATGCATATCGAGGAAAGGCGGCTCCAGTCGCTCCATCGCCTCTTTACGGACATATAGGAAGCCGGTGCCCCGCGGGCCGCGCAGGAACTTTCGGCCCGTCGCCGAGAGGAAATCACAGCTCAGCTCCCTGACGTCCAGAGGCATTTGGCCCGCCGACTGACAGGCGTCGAGCAGGTAGAGAATCCCCGCATCCCGCGCGATCTTCCCCACCGCTGCAGCGGGATTGACAAGACCGCCATTCGAGGGAACGTGCGTTAGGGCGATCAACTTCACTCGCTCGTCGAGCATGCCTAAGAGAGCCTGAGTGGCGATCTGCCCGCAGTCGTCGTTCGGCACCACCTCGATGACTGCGCCCGTCTGCCGCGCACGCTGAAGCATCGCGATCCAGTTGCTGCCGTACTCGGCCATGCCCGTTAGGATCCGATCCCCCGGCTTCAGAGGGATGCCGTAAAATGCCATGTCCCAAGCCCGCGTCGCGCTCTCGCAATATGCGATCTCCTCGCGGCGGCAGTGCAGCATCTTAGCAAGAGCGTTGTAGGTGTTGGCGATGTCCCCTTCTCGCTCCAACTCCGCCTCATACCCGCCGACTTCCGCCTCACGCGTAAGAAAACCGAGCACAGCGTCCGACACGGCCAACGGCGTCAGCGAAGCACCCGCATTGTTGAAATGCAGTACACTCGCACAGCGCGGCGTCTCACTTCGCGCACGGTCGATGTCAATACTCAATTTCGAATCACCCCTCCTTAAACTATCGATGAATCTTCCCTGCACTGTCAATGTGATATTCTGCGGGTCGTCTTTATCGAAATGGCGGAAAGTTATCCTGAGTGAGCCTCCGCCCAATCGTCCGTGTTGCTGGCCTTGTGTGTCCTGGAGTCCGTAAGGACGAACTCCTCGGGGGTGAGTAGCAGGCAGCAGGTCATATAGACGAGGTCGTATTTAGGTACCGGGTTGAAGACGGGCCAGAATGCCGCTTCTCGTTCCCGTCCATCAAGGCCAGCGAATTCCTGCGAGACTACGG
>JANXLO010000262.1 GCA_025355115.1 Chthonomonadaceae bacterium | reverse complement strand
CATCCCCTCCAGCTTCTCTCGCCGAAGAGCATGGGCGACGCGGACCGCATAGGCCCGATGCCGAAGATGTCGCCAGCCAGTCAGACGCCGCTGCGCCCGCAGCGTTTTCACAAGCGCAGGATGCGCGGGAAGCGCGGGTGGCTCGATGGCAACCGTTGCCGGCCAGGGAAACATAGCCTCCCTGCTGGTTCGGGTCAACACAACAGGCTTTCTACCCTGTCGCTCCGCCACACGGCAGCACTCCCATAGAATGGTCGCAAGGGCACCGCTCGACGTAGGTGTGAATGTCTCGAGAGGATAGTTGATGAATACTACGCTCACTGGCTGCTATTTTCCTCCGTCAAAGCGTCTCTATGCATGTTCATAGTGCGCTTTCCTGACCGTCTTCGCTCTCCGCCTGCAGATGACGAGTAATCTTATCGCCGATCTCGTCGCGCCGTCTCGGATCTCGCCTCTCCATCAGAAGAAGGCGTGTTCCATGAAAAATGCCTGTGATGGTGCCGGTAATGCTCATAATGAGGTTTATGATGGCGCCGCTGCTCTTGCGAACGAACTCCGTGATCGACTGCTTGATGATGAAGAGCAGATAGCCCCAGAAAATGGAGCGAAAGCCATAGTTGCGGATGAACATCATAAAGTTGTTGCACCGATGATAGAAGAGGTAGCGGGCATCAAAGCGCTTGCCAACGGCGCGCGGGGCGCGGACATGATCGACGACTGCATAGGGCGTCAGACGAAGCTGAAAGCCGGCGCGCTTGACCCGCAGGCACATATCCGAATCGTCGCATGCATTCGTGCCGGGATAGTCCCCATGGAAGCCCCCGACGGCAGCGACCGCCTCCCGTCGAAAAGTCATGCAGGCTCCAAGCATGTGGTCAACATTAATAATGCGGCCCGGATTGGCAGCAAAGTGCGATCGGAGCACTCCATTCGACTCCAGCTTGCCTATCACATCGACGCCTTCTGTGTCTTCGCCGGGCTGGTTGTCAAGCACTCTGGCCCCGACGCCGCCGACTTCATGGTCCTCCTCATAGACCTTGATAAGTTCCCTGTACCAGTGGGGATGCACGAACGCATCGTCGTCTAGGAAGATGAGGACATCACCGCGCGAGGCCATAATACCGACATTCCGCGAGTGCGGCGTGTTGCCCCTCCCGGCCTCATTCAGGATATAAATCACTCCTGGATAGTCTGCGACAGCCTTACGAGTCCGGTCGTCGGGAGACGCGTCGACGACCACGATCTCGTCGGGTTGAGGCTCCTGCTCCAACAGTTTGTCGAGGCATTGAATGACGTAGTCCGCCCGGTTCCAGGTAACGATGATCACACTGCCTTTGGGCTTCATATTGTCTCTTTCCTGCTCCTGCGAGAAGTCAATTTGGCAACCCTAAGCAGGGCCGTCCCCCTCTTCCACAAATATAATCTTACTACCCTGTGGCTCAAATCGAAACGGCATGGCCTCAAGCCCCGAAAGGGCCGTGATGATATCTGCATGGCGTTCCTCCGGCGCGTACATCAACAGGAAGCCCCCACCTCCCGCCCCCAGCAATTTGCCGCCCAGAGCGCCATTTGCTCGGGCCGTGGAGTACCAGTCGTCAATTTGCCCGGAGCTTATTCCGGAGGCCATCCCGCGCTTCAACATCCATGCTTCATGCAGGATCTCTCCGAATCTGTCCAGTTGATCCTCCTGCAGTGCCTCGCGAAGCACCCCTGCGAGTGCTGTCATCTCGCGTAGCGTATTCCGTTTGCCGCTGTCGCGTTGTGTATTGACTTTCTGCTCAGTGAGAATGTCGTCTGCAGATCGAGTGATTCCTGTGTAGAGCATCAAGAGACGTCGCTCGAGCGTCTTTTTGGTCGCCAATTTGCAGATAACCGGATCGACGAAGACGCTGCCATCCGGGTTGAAGCGGATATGCTGCAGTCCCCCGTAAGCGGCAATGTACTGGTCCTGCTTCCCGATTGGCTTTTTGCAGCGGTCGATCTCGATGGTGCATGCCTCACGTGCCAGTCTCTCTGCCCCTGCATGTCGCCCCTGATACGCGTACAGACTGTTCAGGAGACCGACGGTATAGGCGCTGGAGGAGCCAAGGCCTGTTCCGTAAGAATGAACATCGGAGATGGATGTGATCTCTATACCACGAGACAAGCCGGTGAGCGCGAGTGCCTCACGTATTAGCTCATGGCGCAGCTCTTCCGGCGTATCGACGATCTCGGTGACAGAGTAGCTTGCGCGTATCTTGTGATCGAACTTCCTGTTGATGTTTATGTAGATATATTTATTTATGGCGGTGCTGATCACCGCCCCCGGTTCATTCTCGTAAAACGCGGGGAGGTCGCTTCCGCCACCGGCGAAGCTGATACGGAGAGGCGTTCGCGATATTATCATTCGGCGTACCCGTGCGGGTGCGCCTGCCTCCACCGCCACGCAGTCTCGATAATTGTATCCAGTTCGGGGAACTCGGGCTTCCAGCCCAACTCCTGTCGTATCCGATCTGAGCTTGCCACGAGTGTGGCGGGATCACCTGGGCGCCGATCTGCCTGAATGACGTTGACCTGCCGCCCCGTCACTTTTCTCACTGCCTCAATAACCTGAAGGTTGGAGTATCCAGATCCATTGCCAAGGTTGTAGGCACGGGCTCCCAGGTCGTCGATCTGATGCAGGGCAAGGATATGCGCTCTGGCGATATCGACGACATGAACATAGTCACGCACACAGGTGCCATCCGGCGTATCCCAATCCGAGCCGAAAAGCTTCATTGTATCCCGCTCTCCCAGCGCCGCCTCGAACACGATGGGGATAAGATGGGTCTCGGGCTGATGGAACTCTCCGAATCGCTCGGTCGCGCCAGCCGCATTGAAGTAGCGCAGTGAGACATGGTGAAGATCGTACGCGATGCGGTACCAGGCCATGATGCGCTCAAAGGCAAGCTTGGATTCACCGTAGGCGTTGACGGGATTCTTTTGTGCATCCTCTGGAATGGGTATTTCACGTGGTTGCCCATAAACAGCGGCAGTGGAGGAGAAGACCATGCGCTTGACGCCGTGGTGAATCATCGCCTCCAGCAGATTGATGCCACCGCTTATGTTCGCTCGGAAAAACAGTCCTGGATCGCGGAGGGAGACGTCAACAAGTGCCTCCGCCGCGAGGTGCACCACGGCGTCCACCGATTCAGTGGCAAAGAGCCGCATCAGTCCCTCGGCGTCCAGCAGATCTAGTTCGACAAATTTCGCATCAGGGTGTACCGCGGTCCGGTGACCATGCGCCAGATTATCGAGCGCGACGATGGAGTGCCCCTCGGCGATGAGGAGCTCGGTAACAACGCTGCCGATATAGCCCGCTGCTCCGGTAACAATTATCTTCATTCCGTCCCCTTCCTCCTTCGTGAGAGCACCTAACAGGTAGGTGTAGATGACTGGTATCAGGCTTCTTGACCTTCAGAGTTTCCGCTTGCGAGGCTTCCACTTCCCAACAGCCGCCAGACCGGGTTAGTTGGCTAGCTCATCCAGGCTTCCACAAGCTGGGGCACGATTCGCTCGACGGTCCATGCCTGCACGTGCTCATAGGCTCTCTCCGCCTGAGCACGGGCCTTTTCCTCATCTTCCAAAATAACGCATATCTTCTCCGCCAGATCGACCGAATCACCCATCTTCGCCAATTGGCTGTACTTCCCTTGTCCACTCAGTTCCACAAAGGGGCCGATATCGGACGCGACGATTGGGGTCCCCCACATCATCCCCTCGAGCAGGACGATTCCGAACGCCTCAGCGCGTGACGGAAACACGCAGAGAGTCGCATGCTGTGCATCGTGCACCAGTTGTGCATCTGTCAACGGAGGGCTGATCGTAAACGCGCCTGCGCCGCCCGTCTGCTCTGCGATGTCCCGGATTTTATCCGACCCCTGCTGACCATCCTCCCAGATCACATCTTTCCCATTGAAGGCCAAAGTGAATTCGGGGAACCGGCGGCGAACCATTCCGATGGCAGCCGCAAGCACATCCACTCCCTTTCTGCCTTCCAGCCTGCCGAAGAAGATCGCCTTGCAGGCTTTGGTGCCCGGCCAGTGCGCGTTCGCTTCTCGATAAGGAATGGGATACCCGATAACAATGGAGTGATCCAGATTGCAGCCGTAGAACTCCGCATAGCGATCCCGCGCGGCGGCTGTGCCCACCGTGACCACATCGGCCCGCAGCGTAAGCTGTTTCTCGGCTTCATCAATCGCGTTCCACGTCTCGGTGGAGCTTGGCGGGCGGTACTGGTTCGCTGGCCCATGTAGACGAACCGCCAGCCTCTTCGTGTGCTTGCGATCCGACGCAAAATCACCCAGCGCGCCGAACTCCGGGCTCTCCAGCACATCGAACGGCCCAGTTCGAATTGCCTTGCGCACTGCAACCGCCATGGTGTAGCGCACCAGGCTATAAGAGTCAGCCTTATGGCGGAGCGTGAACTCCAACGCGTTCGGCAACGGCATCTGCCTGCGCTTCGTCCAGTCCGGACACTCCCAGATCTGAACTCCGTTCACTACTTTGTGCTCATGACGCTCGACGGCGGCGCCGGTGAACACATGCAATTCATGGCCCTGCCTTGACAGCTCCTCAGCCATAGTGCGGGTATAGGTGCCTATTCCGCCGAATCCTCCGGAATGGGGATAGTTGTCCGTCAGCAGCCCAATTTTCAGCTTCGCAGCCATTTTGTGGTCCCCTTCCACGAATTTTCGTTGTGTGTGCCAGAAACGTGGGACTCAGGAGGACCACGGCCATCGTCTGTACAGATGCAAATTCCATGCCAGAGATAAAATTGAGTGTACCTTTTTTCTCACGGCTGTTGATAAGAAGACCAAGTATCAAGGGCTCGCCTTGCGAAGCTAAGGAAGCTTCCCCTTCATTCGCGAGATGTTGCTCAAAAATGGACGCTCTGCTATCAGATAGAAGCCGTATGACGACAGCAGGGCAAGCGGAACGCCAACCACAAGTTGGAGCGTCTCGGCCATCATCCGCGTGACGTGCAGCGACCGCACAGACTTTTCGACAACTTCAAGCACGAGTACATGCACCAGATAGAAGCTATAGGAAAAGCCTCCAAAGAACACCAGCGGGCGGAAATTGAGCACACGCAACACCAGGGGCTCGCGCTTCTCTATGCGATCCGTGAGGTGATGTGTGCATCCTATGATGAGACAGGCAGTAGCCAGCCCTGCAAGCAAATCCATCTCCCAAGTTCCGGTCATCGCGCGATAGTCACGGTTATGGTATCTAAGATTGAACGCCATAAACGTGTATTCCACGCCCAGAAAACTCAGCACAAACATTGCAGACAGAGGCAGCCAGGCTAACCGACGACGCAGCGCGATAAAGCGGTGTTCCCCGGAAAAGCCGATCTCGGCGGCCATCATTCCAAGCGCAAAGAGGCCAAGATACCAGGGAGATGAACGATCGAAGTGTCCGTGCGTCAAGTAATGAGGCACCATGCCGAGTGCATAAGCTGTTGCTACTGTGGCGAAAATCCCTGCGCGCTTCCATATTGGGAAAAGTAGAAGCGCAAAGATGAAATAGATCTGCCACTCAAGCGCGACGCTCCACATCGGCGTATCGAGACTATATTCCCAGACCTCCCAAATGTTCTGCACAAGAAATATGTGCGCGATCAGATCGGAGATGGTGACCGACTGGTGCAACGCGAAAGCGAGGAGGACTGCAATGAAGAGTGCTGCATAGTAGGGTGGCAGGATACGCCGCGAACGCCTTCTCAAAAACTCCCCTATACCGCCCCGCAACGTCCTCTCCACGGAGAGAACAACCGGCATCATGAGTACATACCCGGACAGAACAATAAAAATGCTGACTGCGGTGCGTCCGAACGCCGCCCACGAGGCCAGCCACGCCAAGAGGGAAGGCGTCTTGGACTGAGTGAAAACATGGGCATCCACGCCCTGCCACACATGAAAAAGGCAGACATAGAGCGCAGTAATCCCACGCAGTCCATCAAGATATCGGAGATGGACACGAGCAGAAGGCGGAGCCGACTGCTGATTTATGCTGGCTTCACGTCCTTCATGTGGACGGGTCTCTGATGCATTCTGCGCTGTTGCTGCGGGATCGATCTCGGTCTATTCCTTCCTTATGTGAGCCCAATAAAGTAAGAATATTGCCTCCGCATCACCATGTCCCCACCTGGCGGGCTGCCTCTACTTTGCCCCAGTTAGGAGACCAAACTCCTCGAGTTTACCAATAGCCTGTCTGCCGCGATCCTGCCAAGTATTGCATCGCGCGAAGGACAGTCGGGCTTCGTGAGCACTCGAGTTCGGCTCCTT
>JANXLO010000232.1 GCA_025355115.1 Chthonomonadaceae bacterium | reverse complement strand
CGCGGCGAGGCGGAGGCGCTCCGGCGGATCAGCGAGGCGACCGCCTCGGCATTCGACCACGAGGAGATGCTGAAGGTGACCGCCGATATCGCGGTGCAGATCACGGGCACGGACTCCTGCCAGGTCTATCTCTTCGACACGGCGAAGGAGGAGCTCGTTCTGCGGGCCGCAGACGAGTCGCTGTCGAACATGGTGGGCAAAATCCGGCTGAAGCTCGGCGAGGGCATCACCGGCTGGGTGGCGAAGGAGCGTCGACCCGTATCCGTGAGCCATGAGGCCTGGAAGGATCATCGCTTCAAGTACTTCCCGGAGATGCACGAGGGCGAATTCTCCAGCATGCTGTCCGTGCCGCTCGTGACCCGCGGAGACATTCTGGGCGTCATCAATGTGCGGACGCGTGATCCGCATGAGTACACCAAAAATCAGGTTCGCCTGCTCTCTGGAATCGCCAATCAGGTCGCGGGTGCCATCGAGCGGTCGCGCCGTTATCGGCAGTTGGAGCGCCACGCGGTGCAACTCCACACGCTCTCGGAGGTCAGCCAGGCCATAACATCCAACATGTACCTGGAGGAGCTCCTTCAGTTGTTCGTAACCATGACGGCCAGCACAATGCACTACAAAATCTGCACCGTGATGCTTGGCGATATGGCGAAGGGTGAGCTGGTCATCAAGGCGACTCAGGCCGACAGCAACGAGTACACCAAGAAGCCCAACCTTAAATTCGGCGAGAGCGTCTCAGGACGCGCCTTTGCGGAAAAGCGCGCCATCACTGTCGCTGATGTGCAGCAGGCCTCAGAGTATCGGTTTCCCGACATCGCGCAGCGGGCTGGCGTGCGCTCCATCGCCAGCGTTCCTCTAATGATAAAGGGCGAAGCGATCGGAGTGCTGAACTGCTACACGGAGAAAGTGCATCACTTCCCCAAGGAGGAGCTGCTGATACTGCAGGCTCTGGCAACGCAGGCCGCGCTCGCCATCGAGCACGCCAAGCTGATGGTGAAATCCGCTGTAATTCAGGAGATGCACCATCGCATCAAGAACAACCTTCAGCAGATCGTCAGCCTGATTCGCCTAGAGATGCGCTATAGCCAGTACAAGACGGTCGAGCAGGCGCTCAATGACACCCTGAGTCGTATTCTAGCAATCTCCAATGTCCACGAGCTTCTCACCCGAGACGATCTTGACACCGTAAGCGTCAAGCGCGTAGCGGAGAGCCTGATGGCCGCCACTCAGCAGAGCGTCGTCCCACCCGACAAAAAAGTCCACATGAGCGTTGAGGGCGACGAGTTCGTCCTGCCGCTGAACCAGGCGACCTCCATGTCCCTCGTCCTCAACGAGTTGGTTCAGAATGCAGTCGAGCACGGATTTCGGACACTGGACGAGGGCAGAATCCACATCCAGCTGACGGCAGGCGAGACGGTGATGTGCGTCGAAGTCACCAACGACGGCGAGAGCCTGCCCCCTGGCTTCACCCCTCGAGATTCCGACAGCCTCGGCCTGAGCATCGTGGAGACTCTTGTGCGCGGCGACCTTCAAGGCACCTTCACCCTCGAAAACGACCCCAACGGCAAAGGAATAGTCGCCCTGGTCGCCTTCCCGCGGTGACTCCATCCTGCTAAACTGATACACCTGTCCACGTCGGCACTATATAGCGGAGCCGGTCCAGCATGGGTCGGCTCCGGTTTTCAAGATTATTCAGGGCCTCAGCAATCCTGATTGCAACCATTTCGATAATATCGTCGTCAATAGCGTCGCATCCGTCATCCCGGAGCTTGGCAGCCTCGCGCTTCTGCTGGCCATGAGCCTGACCGGCGCTGATGTCCTTGTCCGTTGTAGACGCGCCACCTGTCTTGCCTAAGTGTGAGGCTTCATGCTATTGAGGAGGTCTGGGCGGTTACTGATGATGCCGTCCACGTCTGATTCCACTAATTGACGCATTGTCTCAATGTCATCGACTGTCCATGCGAATACACGCAGTCTCTGGTTGTGCAGTGCGGCTATGCGTTCGGGAGTCAGAAGAGGATACTGCCAGGTTACTGCCTCCGTCGTAATCGAAGCGAGATAGCTCGCGAACTGCTCTTCCGATAGGGATTTCAGTGAGTCTCCGTCCAGCGTGAGCGAGAGCGTCAAACTTGGATCCAGTGCGCGGAATCTAGCGCGGCTCTCCTCACCGGCGCCGGGAATGAGCTTATCAACAGGGTCGAGAGCTGCCAGCGCCTCGATCACTCTCTGCTCGATGTCACCGAACTCGCACTTCATGTCCGCCATCACCTTGCACCTCCCCAACGCCCACTCCGCCAGCTCGCTCAGCGTCGGGACGCCCTCCCCGGCTCCCAGATCGAGACGTGCTAGCTCCGAACTCGGCACAGCTGAGACTTCGATCGCAGGGCCATCGACTGGATAGACATGAGGATCGTGAGCCAGCACAATAACCCCGTCCGCTGCCTGCCGCACGTCGCACTCCACCATAGTGCACCCCATCTCCACGGCCCGCCGGAAGCCCTGCATTGTATTGCCTGGGAAGAGGTGCGGCGCTCCCCGATGCCCCACCCGCTCGAAGTATCTCGCCATGTCGTTCTCCTCCTCATTGCAGTTGCCACCTGGTGCGCAAGGCCGTTTGCAGCTCAGCAAATCACAAAATTGCGACGATCTGCCATCTCTGCTCTCTCACCTGATAGTACCCTGCCGATGCAAGTAAAGAGGATTTAGTAAAGAGCCTTGACAAATCAAGCGGCGGTCGGTATACTGCTTTTTATGGGCCTAACTTCTCTCGTACAACCCGCTCTGCTCAGCAAGATCAACGAACGTCAAGTTCTTCGCACGCTCAGGGCGCGAGGCCCGCAGTCGCGTGCGGAAGTGGCTCGGCACTCCGGAATCAGCGCTCCGACCGCATCGAAAGCAGTGGAGTCGTTGCTGCGCGCCGGTCTGTTGGAGGAGGGGGATGCGGACGGCGATCTGCGCGGTAGGCCTGCTCGCAAACTGCGCCTTGCCAGCGAAACCGTTCAGGTGCTGGGACTTGTCATCGAAGCCGGGCATTGCCGTGCCGTAGCGGCCGGGCTGGACGGGCAGCTGCATGAGAGCCGAGAGACGCACTTCTCCACCCCAGAAACTTATGAATCGCTACTCGATATCGCCTGTAGTCACGCCGCACGCCTGATGCACCGCCCACTTATCACAACGCTCGGAATGGCGATCAGCATGCCGGGACTCATCGACTACCGGCAGGGCCGCGGCATCCTCTCGCCCAACGTGCCGCTCACCAATCAGCGGTCGCCCGGCCACGACCTGACGGAGCGACTCGGTATCCCCGTGATTCTCATTCAGGAGTCACATGCCCTCTGTCTCGCGGAGCGGCACTATGGCGCGGCTAAGAATATGAACGATTTTGCGATGCTGGATGTCAGCACTGGAATTGGCCTGGGTGTCATGAGCGGCGGGCGCCTGCTGACCGGACATGTCGGTCTTGCCGGGGAGATTGGGCACATCACTGTGGAGATGGACGGCAGACTGTGCGGCTGCGGAAATCAAGGCTGTCTGGAGACAGTCGCCAGCGACTCCACGCTTGCCGCCATGCTCTCGGACCGCCTGCAGCGCAAGCTGAGCGTCACGGAAGTCCTGGCCCTGCTGGAAAACGGCGAGCTTACAGCGGACGAGGAGCTAGGCCAGATCACCCGGTATTTAGCGGTTGGATTGGCGGCGGTGATCAATCTTTTCAACCCGTCAACACTTTTTGTGCATAGCCGCTTGTTTTCCGCTGATAAGGCACTACTGACGACCCTTATCGCTGAGACTGGCAGACGTGCACTCCCGCCCTCCTTCGCCGGTTGCCGTATTGTGCAGGCAAGGGGCAGCAAACGGCAGGGCGCTATCGCTGCCATAATCGATCATCTTACGGAATCGGTGGTGCCAGTGGTTATGACCGACGCTCTCTCAGGCCACTCGACGGCGCTCAGGCCTCGCAGCCTTCTCAGCCGTTGAAAACATCGCGCTAGCGCGAGTCGTAATGTGATGGAAGCTCTACCTCGGTATGTAGTGTGCAGAAAGGTTTTGCAATAGATGAAGAGACGCCTCTCGTGGCAAGTCGGCGGGTCGCTCACAATCTCCGGGCTGATGCTGGGACTGACCGTTGCGTTCGCGCAGCAGTCCGGCAATCTTACGGCAAAGAATACACCAAAGCTCGGTGGCAGTA
>JANXLO010000230.1 GCA_025355115.1 Chthonomonadaceae bacterium | reverse complement strand
GATCTCCGCGGGCGACTGTCCTGTGATCAGGAAAGGCACGTGACAGCTGACGCAGTTGGCCTTTCGATCGATCGCCATCCCGTTGGGCTGGTCGAAATCGACTCCAAATAGAATGCGGCCGCGATCTTCGGAGGATCCGGGGATGATCATCGCCCTTGCCGGAGGCGCGATGAGGCGTACCATCGTCCGTAGATCACGAATGTCCTGTGCGCTCAACCCGGGACCAGGGATGAAACCAGGTGAACTGAAGCCGACGACTGAGCCGGGAGCGAAGGGGCTTGAGAGCCCTACTTCAGCATTGCTTCCTGAAACGATGAACTGTAGAAGTGTCGTCCCAGCGGCTCTCAGTCCGAAACGGCTGAGGCGTGTGACAGGGCTTCCACCTACGAAAGCCGCGCTTTCGTTGTTGCGGTTTTCAAAGCCCGGAATGGGATTGCCTCCCGCATCTACCAGCCCAGAGAAAGCAGGGTTTTTGAGGGCAATGATCTCATCGTCCGGAACAGCTTCGATTAGCCCTCGGCCTATGTAGGACGGAGCGGCGCGCAAGCCTGTAACGCGCATGGCAGGAAGGCCTGGCAGTGGGGGCTGAACCTGATTTGGGAACCCTGGCTGATGCTGGGTGTGCAGTACAGGGCCTCCGGTCTCGGGCCGGCCGGTGAACGCGCCTGTCGCGGGGGTGTAGTCGCCGAAGATGAGAAAGTTTTTATCGTTGGTCGCTCGCGAAGCAGGGGTCGAAGCCAATCCGGGCTGCTGTGTGTTATGGCAGCCAAGACAGGTTTTTTCGTTGAAGTACGGCCCCTGTCCGGCGGCGGCGCTGATCGCGGGGTCACTAAAAATGGCGAGCCCGCGTGCGAAATGCGCCCGCTCCTCCGCATTAGCGCTGGGGAAGATCAGGGACTCGACCGAGAGCGATTTCCCGAACTGATCGCGCGGCACCGACTCCGCCTCCTGCACAGCGGCGAGATTGATCGGCCCCGCGACGCTCGTGGTATCGGAATCCAGAATGGTAGTCTTATTGTTCGACGTGTTACCGCCACTGCCGCAGCCGAACGCAAACAGCGCTGCCGTCAGCGAGAGACATCCCCAGATGCTCCATTTCCAGTGATATCGAGTTTGCAAATCTGTGCTTCCTTCCTTCATGCGCCGTAAGACGACTTAGCGGCAGAAACCGACACGTCAAACTGGATTGTCTCGAAGAAAACGACTGCGGCTACCAGTCAAAAATGGCAGGGCAGATGAAAACCAGGCGTTCGCTGTGCTTTGTCCTCTTCTTGCAAATGTATGCTCTTCGCTCATGCGTGATATTCAGTATTCAATTTGCCAAATCCTCCATTTCGACCCAGTTACTTTGTTTGCCCGCCAGATATCATCACTAATAAAAAGAAATCGGCTTCGCTGAGCGCCTGGTTGGACTTTGTCTACTGATGCGCTCCTGCAACATTTGAGGCTTTGCATCGATTCGAAGGCTGGTCAGATCTCGAGCGTCTGGCGAACGCAACGGAGCCCTTCCGCTCGCCCACCACTGCAGGCCGGGATGACCCCTGCCCCTGCGGAAGCGGGAAGAAGCTCAAGAAATGCTGCGGTAGTTGAGCACGGCTTCACCCTGAGCGGAAAGGGCGGGTCTACCTGGATGCAAGCACCACGCGGGGCTGGATCGCCTTCTCATTGCCTTAGTCGGATGCGGAGGAGCAGGGTATAGCATTCAGGTTCTATCGGCAGGAGATTACGGGATCCCTGTCGAACTGAGAGGACATGACACGACTGTTCTTTCTTCTAGTTCGGCTGCTGTTGTTCAGTGCTCTTTCACTCTCCTCCCTCAGAGCTCAGACAATGAACGGTCAGACTCCCGCTGCCGTTGGGCGTTGGACAGCTAGATCTATCCGCAATGGGTTAGCACTCGATTTTGATCAGATCCCTCTTGTGCGGGGCGGTCTGGTGCAGGTCTTTTCACAGGACTATGCGAAGGGCTACTACGGCTCAGGCTCCAACCCTCCCATGCCCATCGTCGAGCACCTTACAGACGGTGGATTGGTCTGGGTGACGAAGTATGACTATGCCGCGGATGCGATGAAATTCAGCGCGACGCAGCGAATGGAAGTCCACCCAGATGACACGGTCACCATTACGATTCGATGCCGGTGGGATGGCCCCCGGCCCGCTCTCCTCGAATGGAACGCGGCTCGGATCTGGGCCTACCCGCTTATAGGCGCAACGTACCGTGCGCTGCACGTTCCTTCTCTTCAACTCAGTCCCAGCATAACAGGCTCTGCCCCTGCCGAGCAGACTGCCAGCAGTCACGAGACGACTGGTACGGTCGGCCCGCTGGCCCGGGCCACGAAATATCCTCAGAATAGCCTAGCTCCTGCTTGGCAGTCGATAAGCTTGCTCAATACTGCATTCGGAGAAGTTGGCATCCAGGTTGGAGCAGGAGAGCCTGCCGAAGGAGTCTTGTTTGATGGCAGGGAGGACGAATATATAAAGGATGAAAAGCTGTTTTGGCTTGGCCTGTTAGGCACAGAGCTGACGCCCGGGCAAGAGATCGTTCGCAGCTTTACTCTTAAATTGAAGCCGCGCCGAGCAGCGGCGATGGCGGTTCTACCAGAATCAAAATCTCAGTTACTCAACGCGAAAACCGTTCGCATTCCGGACGCGGGGCGTCCCCTGTCTCCATTGCGAGATGAGGCGGGACATCCTATCATGATCCCTGAACCGAAGGAGGCAAAGTTTCAGGACGCCTCCGAGGATTTTGTTCTGGACGGCAGCCTGACGCTTCATGACACGCTTCCCAATGGCATTGAGTTCGAGCCAGCTCGTCAGGAGATGGTGCGTCTTGCCGCAGACATCAATCGAGCATCGGGAATTCGAGTGACAGTTGAAGCTGGAGCAGCGCCTCGACGCAGTGTCGAAATTTCTATTGAAGCGGCCGATCTGTCTAAAGCGCTGCCTGCCGAAGGATATCGACTTTCCGTTACGGCAAAAGACGTCAAAATTATCGGTCAGGATGCGGCCGGCGCATTCTATGGACTTCAAACTCTTCGCCAGCTGCTGACACGGCGTGCGGACAAGAGGTTTGTCTTCATCGCAGCCTTCATTTCGGACTGGCCGTCGATGTCCTTTCGAGGAGTCCATATCTATGCGGGCAAAAACGCCCTGCCGTTTCACCAGCGGCTGGTGGAGCGTGTGCTTGCCCCCTACAAGCTGAACCGGCTGGTGTTGGAGTGCGAATACACGCGCTGGCATTCCCACCCCGAAGTAGCCCTCGATTACAGCATGAGCACCGAGGATCTGCGTTCCGATGTGGCCTTTGCCCGTGCTCATCTCCTCGAGCCGATTCCTCTGGTGAACACGCTCGGCCACAGCGAGTGGATATTCGCCAACAGCAGTCACCTTGATCTCGCAGAGGATGTGCGCTCGCCGCACGCCTACGACGCCAGCAATCCAGATAGCTATAAATTCGTTTTCGACGTCTTTACTGAAGCGCTAGACATATTTCGCCCACGGTTTTTTCATATCGGGCACGATGAAGTGAAGGTGCCCAGCCAGGATAGAGCGTTTGGCAAGTATCCCGCTCGCCCCGCCAATATCGTCAAAGGCGCCTCTGCACTCTTTACGGAGGACACCAACCGCCTTGCCGATTGGCTAAGAGCAAAAGGAGTGCGCACACTGCTGTGGTCTGACATGCTGTTACACGATACAGAAGGGCCGACGCTACCCGGTGTTCCGATGATGACTGCGGCTAACGCCCCGACGGTTGGTGAAGCAAGGCTGCGACGGGCAGCCATGCCAAAAGACGCAATCATTGTGGACTGGAGATACACGCCGGGCGACGAGCAGCGCAACGGCCTCGACTTTTTCCGGGAGCGCGGGCAGGATACGCTGGCAGCGCCCTGGTTTCAGCCGGAGAATATCCGCGGGTGGGCGAATCAGGCGATCACGCATCGCTCGTTAGGAATGGTCACTACGACGTGGGCGGGCAACGACAGCAATGAGAGCCTGCTGGAGTGGTGGCCGGAGTACCGCCAGTTCACCGCCTATGTGTTCGCCGCGGAGTACTCCTGGAGCGGCAGCGAAAAGCATCCTGCCGACATCTTCGGCAGGCCTTTCTACCGAGGCTACGAGACACCGATTCCCGAGTCCTCTCGCGATAGCTACTCTATAACCGCACGGCAGAAGCCCAACAATCTCCCGTACGACGCCATGACAGTGTTCAATCGGGCATATCGGGAAACGCAGCGAAACGCCCGTCTGCAGACCGGCTGGTATCTCAGTCTGCTCGATGCCGCCAACATCCGATTAAGTGAGAACTGGCCCGCATCGCTTCCCATCGCCGCCTACACCCCTACCTTGAATGTCCACAGTGCAGACGCGAGGGACTGGCCAATCGACGAACGAGAATCACCTCAAATCGCCGATGTGGGAGTGCGCACGGCAGGCATTCGGCCAGCGGGAATAATGCTCTACGGACTCCTGAACCGCGAGCGCCCGCAGGAGATCCGGATGGACGAACGAGCAGTCGCATACCCGAAAATCGCAACGCTGCCTGTCCACGCCCGCGCCTCCTGGCTCTTCTTCTTGCATGCCACGGCATTTGCCGCAGAAGACAAAGCCCATGTAGCCACTTATCTCCTTCACTATGCCGATGGCCAGACTGCGGAGATTCCCTTGCGCTACGGCAAGGAGATTCGTGCGCTGGATGACGACACCTCCGCTGCCACGCTCTCCACAGACCCTGTCCATTCAGATAGCGGAGCCGTGCCTCTCAATTTGAGGCTCCTGCGGTGGAAAAATCCGCATCCTGCAGTGGAGATCATCACGATTGAGTTCCGCACCGACCACCCTTACGCCGCTCCAATTCTGTTTGGCGTGACAGGACGATAGCCCTATGCCCACATTAGAATCTGTATTCGGTCAGGCGCCGGCGGTCAGCGCACTGCGGAAAGCACTGGAGACAGGGACGCTTCCAGGCGCCTACCTTTTCCTGGGGGCACAGGGCTCCGGCAAAGGCATGTTGGCCAGGGCATTCGCGCAGACGGTAGCCTGCCTATCGCCCCGCCACAACCCTTTCGATGGGTGCGGCGAGTGCGACTCTTGCCTCCGCACGGAGGAAGGTACGCAGCCTGAGATTGTGACCCTTCAGCCCGCAGGCGACCAGATGCAGATATGGCAGTTCTGGGACAGGGACAATCGCCCGACACGCGGGGTGCTCTCTCACACGCTCAACTTCGCGCCGTCGATTGGCCGGAAGCGCGTCTACATCGTAGAGCGGGCTGACACGCTTAACGAGTCTGCTGCCAACAGCCTTCTCAAAGTCCTCGAGGAGCCTCCACCATACGCTCTCTTCGTCCTGCTTGCTCCTCACGCCGCGCGAGTCCTGCCGACCATTTCCTCTCGCAGCCAAATGATTCGCGTCAATCCTCTTGAGCGGACAGAGTTGCAAGACTATCTGCAGCGAAATGTCGGAATCGAAGCGGAGCGAGCGGCAATGCTCGCGGCATATTCGGAAGGTCGGATCGGTCAGGCTATGCAGATGGCCAGAACGCCGAACGCGATGGACGAGATTTCGAAGGTGCTCGACTTCGCGGAAGGTCTTGCGCAGGCGCCCCGCGTCCGTGCGCTTCGACTGGCGGAGCAGATGCGCAAACTTTCAGGCCAGATAAAGGCTCTGCTAGGGGAGGAGGCTCCGGCCGTCATAGAGACGACTCATGCTGAGGAGGATG
>JANXLO010000213.1 GCA_025355115.1 Chthonomonadaceae bacterium | reverse complement strand
GACATCGCCGAGCAGTTCATCGGCCCAAACATCGCGCTCTTCGCCTCGCACTACATCAGCAAGCCGCCCTTCGACGGGCAGCCCGTGCTGTGGCATCAGGACGGCAGCTACTGGCCATTGGAGCCTATGGAGGTCGTCACTCTCTGGCTGGCGGTCGACGACTCGCTGCCCGAGAACGGCTGCATGAGGGTGATCCCCGGCACGCAGACGATGGCCTTCCAGGAGATGAAGCGGCGCACCGATGTGGCGAGCGTGCTTGGCTCCGGCATGGACGACGAACTGGTGGATGAGGACAAAGCGGTGGACTTCGTGCTGAAGGCAGGCGGCGTGTCGGTGCATCATCCGAATGTCGTCCATGGCTCCAATGCCAACCACTCACCGCTGCGTCGCTGCGGCCTGACCATTCGATATATTCCCACCACGACACGGATCCTGCTCAAAGGCGGCCTCACTCCCGAAGGCCGCTGGCCGAGCGCGTTCCTGCTGCGCGGTGAGGCGGTTCCCGGCATCAACGACTACAATCCGTTTCCGCGCTATGTGGAGGGCGAGTGCATGCCGTTCCGGGGCTGTGAAGCTTGGAAGTGAATGCCTCACACGGTCCGGAATTTCCCTACGGCACTGCAACTCTCCGTTATCGCCTGGTGGCGGGACAGGTCGATCTCGCGCCTCTGCATGTGCTGGCTTCTCGCTGCACAGTTTGGAGGCAGTGGGAGGTGACCTTCTCCGTGCTTGGCGCGAGCCACGCCGTCACACTAGCGAGAGGCGAGAAGCAGTTGACTGAGCTGCTGGCATGCACAATTGGCGGCGAAGGGCTCACACCAATTGTTGAGATAGACGCGATGCAGGCCATGACATTGCGAGCTTCCGCGCAGGGGCTAGCCTGCACGATCACGCTGATTCCGTTCTCGCTTGAGGAGAACTCTGAGCTCGCCTCCAAGTTCGAAACGGATTGCCAGCTCCATGTCGAGTACCCGACCAGCCTGTACAGAGCGACGCCCTACACATGGATCGGCTGGCGCGTGACAGCGGAGGCTCTCTCCGTCGAGACATTGCATACCTACCCCGAGGAGAACCGCGCCGTGCGAAGCAGCACCGTCTATCGGGAGGATTGAGTTCGCGTCAGAAGCATGTTCAGCATGCCCGAATGGAGGGAAGTCAATCGAATGAGGAGACAATCGATGACTGCATTGAAGGCAAATCGACAAGCGCAGGCCAATCGGCGCACCGGAGGCGGACGGGGTCTGCTTGTCGGCGTGATCGGGTATCTGTGCGTATCGCTGCAGCAGCCGCTCGGATGGACCATTCCCGTCTGGGGCTTCTTTGCTTTTCTGCTCGTACCTTGCCTTGTTGGAATCGCTGTGGGCCGCTCGCAGAAGACAGCGCGCACGACGGCGCGCGCATTCTGGACAGCGGCGAAGAGCGGCGGCACGGCGATGGGGCTCTATACAGCGGTTCACCTACTCCTCATCGGCGGGCCGCACAGCGATGGCGCGAACAGCGGCCAGGAGTTTCTCGCAGGCTTGCTGACACTGTTCGCATTTTCGCTGATCGCCGGATTCGCAGCAGGCGCTGTGAGCGCCGCAGTCGTTGGAGTTGGAGCAAAGGAGCGACAGTCATGAGTCTATACATTGACGAGCGCGATGATGCCAGTTTCGCACTGTACCTGGACGGAGACCTTCAGTTCGATTCCCGCGACGAGGCGATCTATCACGAGAGTCTGGCTCTCCCGGCGCTCTGTCTGGCCCATCGTCATCGCCCTGCCGGGCTGCGTGTGCTGATCTGCGGAGGAGGGGATGGCCTGGCTCTGCGGGAGTGCCTGCGGTTTCCCGGCGTTGCCCATGTCGATCTCGTGGATTACGATGCGGAGGTCGTGGGGCTTGGGCACACCCAATTCGCGGCGCTCAATAAACTCGCGTTCGAGGATGCTCGCGTTCGTGTCCACATAGAGGACGCGTGGAACTTTCTTGCAGGCGCTAAGCCCTACGACGTCGTGCTCTGCGACTTCACGGTGCCCCGGAAGCCGGAGGATACGAGAGTCTTCACGCGGGAGTGGTATGCTCTGCTCTCGAAGGCTCTGACGCCAGACGGCCTGATCGCCATAAACGCGGTCTCCCCGCAGCGAGTGCCGGAAGCGTTCTGGTGCCTTCGGAGGACGGTGAAGGCGGCGGGACTTTCCGCACTACCCTACCGCGCCTGCATTCCGTCGTTTCGAGCCCAGGGCTACGGAGCATGGGGATTTTTGCTCGCCTCGCACCGGCCGTTGACCCAGTCATTGTTGCATAGCCTCGAGTGTCCCGTGCCGACTCGACAGGCGGACATCAGCCAGTTGGGACGCGGAGCGGGATTCTCCAAAGCGGAGCGGAGCCTCGAGCGACGGCTGCCCGTCCACACACTGGAGAACGGCTGCCTGCTGCCTCTATTGCTGAATCCTGGCCTCCCGCAGAGCGAGCAGGAGGCCGCGCAGCATCCCTACGACCTCGATCCTCTTCTGCGCTCCATTCCCATTCTGCACGCTTCACACACGCGCCTTATGGTCGAAACGCTGGCAAAGCAGGTGGTCGGCACAATGAGCGGCCTCGATCTGAAGCGACTGGTGGACGCAGTTCTGCGCCGTGCGGCCGCGCTCCCGCAGGACGTTCGCAACGAACTGACACGCCTTCGCGAATTCCTGAGCCTGAGTCCCATGCAGCTTCAGATGTTCGGAGCATGGTGCGGTCGGCTGTTCGTGGCCCTGGTGCTTCTGATGACGCTTGCGAACGCCATCGCGCCGGACAATGCGTTCGCGAAGGGCTCCTTTGGAGGAGGCGGGCATGGCAGCTCTGCGTCCGTAGGGCACAGCAGCTTTGGAGGGGGACGGAGCGTGAGCAGCGGGAGCCGTTCGACCGGCGGCAGTTTCAGCGGATCGCCGGGGTTTAGCTCCTCCGCCCGGACTGGCGGAAGCTTCGGGAATAGCGGCAAGGGCAGCTTTGGCAGATCGAGCAGCTTTGGGCGAGGCAGCATACTCTCCGGCAGAGCAGCCTCCCCAACCTTCAGGGGCAGCGGATTCCGCTCCAGCTATGGAAACGGCCATGCCACCGATCTGGAGGGCGTCTCCTACTCCTCACGCTCGTTCCTCTACTGCGGGAGCGGCGGAGGGCATTACCACTCCTACTCTGTGGTGCATGGCGGGACGAGACCGATGGATGCGCCTCAGATGCACCAGTCGCTCTTCGTAGCCGCGAAGGATATGCTCGTCCTTGACAACGGCGATGTTGTGATCACGCTCTCGGATGCCGCCTATCTGCTAGTCACAAATGGGACGGTCGCGCTGATGAACTCAAAAAATCCCGATCCTCTGCTGATGCTCTATCCTGATCCGGCTCTGTTCGAGAATATTCGGCAGCAGCTTGACGAGCAGCACGTCGGAGTCGGGCAGGCGATTGCATCGCGGCAGGACTGGCTCTCCTGGGTAGGCTGGACGAGCGCGATGCTCCCGACTGTGACGGAAGATCGCAAAGAGTTGAACAACTTACAGGATCTGGACAGACGATTGAATGCGGCGTTCGAAAGGCTGGGCAACCCGCCTGCGGGAGCGTTGGCCGCGCCTCCGCCGACCGCTGAGGAGGTCGAGCTTTTCATCGGGTGTCGCCTGCTCGTCAACGGCGCCATCGCGCTACGGGAGGAGAAGGGGGGCTGGCTCGATGCAAACGGGACGACTCTCGCATCCGAGCAGAAGTCGGGGCCGTCACTCCCCTGCCCGCCGCTTCTGAACGCCGCTCTCTACTCCGTCCTGGTGAAGGCAGAGGCGGATCGCGCAGGAAATGTTGCCTCGAACCAGCACGATATGGAGTTGCAAAAGACGGAGTTGGACTCTCTGCGGGCTGATCTCGCAGAGTATGTGAATCTGCAGAGGGATAACGGTTCGGACTATGAAGTGGACTACGGCACCGAGCAGATTCCGGCGTCCGATGCGATCCGCCGCACACAAAATGACGTCGACCAGAACTCGCAGGAGACGCAGCGCATCCAGAGCGAAAACAGCCATTTGGCTCTCCTGAAAGCGCGGATCGACGCGGCGCTGCCTCGCTACAAGGCAGGCAAATAGTCGATGGGGCTGGAGATTCAGGAACTAGGGCCTGAGCGGGATGCGGAGTGGGATGCGCTGGTGGGCTCGTCGGCAGAATCAGGGTTCATGCAGTCCTCCGCGTGGGCGACCTTTAAGCGAGCGGAGGGCTACCAGACGCTGCGCTACGTGCTGTTTGAAGAAGGCCACCTGATCGGTGGAGCCAGTCTGCTCACCTATCCAGCGCAGGGCAGCGAAGGCCTCTTCCTCTGCCCTGAGGGTCCGGTTTTGCCGTGGGCAGACTCCGCGAAGGCAAGGGAAGGACTCCGGCTGCTCGGCCGGACCATAGAGCGGCGGGCGGAGCAAAGCGGAGGACTGGGACTGCGGATCGAGCCGCATCTGCCTCCGCCTCGCCCTTCCCTGATGCGCAACTGGAACCGGGCTCCGGTGGACCTGAACCCGATCCACTCCCTGATGCTCGACCTGACACTTTCCGAAGAGGCGTTCAGAGCGCAGATGCGCCCGAAGGGCCGCTACAATCTGGGGCTTGCTCAGCGGCACGGTGTTGCGGTCACCCGCTCGCGGGCGATGAGTGATTTTGCACGCTTCTACCCTCTTTTCGAAGAGACGGCGCAACGCCAGAGTTTCTTCGCGGAGCCATTTGGATTCTTCCTCAATCTCGGAGCAGCGCTCTTTCCCAGCGGTCAGGCGGAGCTGTTTTTCGCCGAGTGGCAGGGCGAGACGCTCGCTGTGATTCTGGTCATTCTGTTCGGGCGACGGGCCACCTATCTCTACGGCGGCTCGTCCTCGCAGCATCGTCACGTCATGCCGACCTACCTGCTTCACTGGGAGGCGATGCAGGGGGCGCGGGAGCACGGCTGCGTAGAGTACGATCTTTATGGCTACGACCCATTCGGCCAAACTGACCATCTCTACGCTGGCTTCTCACAGTTCAAGCGTCAGTTCGGCGGGAGGCGGGTTGATGGGATCGGAGCCTTCGACCTCCTCTTCTATGAGCGCCTGGCCGACTCCCTCGCGCAGCGCCTGTCAGCGACGGGTTAGCATCCGCCTCGGCAGGGACTGCCTGCCGAGCCAGCCTGGGATGGTAGCATCTGCGCCCTCCCATGATAAATCCTCACTTTCGATCTTTTCCACTAATGGCGCGACTGTTCGCATGCTGACGAAAGGGCTATTGCGTTTTAGGGGCCAGCGGTGCCAGAATAGAGAGACCGTGAAAGGACCAATCTCTATGCGCCGCAATGTCGTTGTCTATCTGGCGGCCGCAGTCGCAACCGCCCTTCTGATCGCCGCTCTCGGAACCGGACTGCAGACGGATAGCAGTCACGACCCGAATGTGTGGCTTCAGGCGCATCGTCACGCCCCGCTCCTGCAGATGCTGGACCTCGCGGCGGGATTTCTGTTCGTCGTTATCAGCCTGTACGGACTGACGGTGAGCCGCCTTCAGATGAATCTGAGGCATCAGACCGAGGACACTCGGGATCAAATGCAGATCATGATGCATCGAAACGACGAGTTGGCCAAGGTCAACGACGAATACGCGGATCAGATTGCCGTGATGGAGACGGAGTCGCAGGATTGGCAGGACCGCTCGCAGCGGGCCGAGGAGGAGGCTGGCCGACAGCACGTCGTGAAGTTGCAGCGGCAGGCGGAGTCGCACGCGATGCAACTTGAATCGGTGCATATCGCTCAGGAGGAGCAGCACTACGAGCTTTCGGAGCTCAGGCAGAGTGTCCTCGCCTTGACCCAGCGCGCGCCCCAGCGTCTGGCTTCTGCCCCAACCGCCCCCCTGCTTGAAGAGCCCGCGCTGATTTCTCATGCCCTGTCTGATCTTGAAATTCCGCTGCTGCCCGGCCCCGGCGCAGTGGAATCAACCGAAATTAGAGAGCCTACACGAAACGACGCCTCCACTCTCATCGTTGGGATGCTGGATTTCGAGATCGCCCCAACGGCATTTCTGACGGCCCAGGACGACAACGGCCATCTTGCCGAGCCATCAACTTACCCGGTGGATGACTCTCTGCTGGCGGTCGTGGCAGGCCATCTCTCCAGTCTCCCCGAGCCTACCGCGGTTCAGGCCTCCGCCGGAGTGGAAATTACCGTACAGCCCACCTCGCAACTGAAGACACTCAGACCTTCCGAGGTGCCAGCCAGTCTGATCGAGAAGAAGACCGTGGCTCATGAGGCCTTCGACGTGGCTGACTTTGCGCTCACCTCACTGGAGTCCGATGCGCATCATGCGCTCACGTCGCTGCGGGAGGATGTAGACGCGGCCAAGCCGCAGAAGTCTCCTTTGACTGCTGCCGAAGTCATTGCCGAATCCGCGCCTCCGCCGCGCCGTAAACTCTGGCACCTGCGCTTCTGAATGCGGCCCATCTCCGCCTCAGCAAAGGAGCTCACGTTGCCGACCCCATTCGCCCCGCTCGAAGCCTCTCTCCACGAACTGCTGGAAGTTCTACGACTAGCGTCACGACCCCCCGCAGCCTCCAGAGCGTCCCCACAGGTCTGTCCAGTCTGCTTGCTTACCGCCCGCAGCGTGGAGCGCGACATCCGCGCCCTCTTCGCAGAGTTCGTCAACGACCCGGAATCGCGGACTCGTCTACGCCGATCACGCGGCTTCTGCTCGATTCACACCCTTCTCCTTGCGGAGTTAGGTGATGCGCTGGCGGTCGCGATCCTCTACTCCGACCTCACAGAGCGAACAAGAGAACGTTGGCAATCCGAAGTCAAAGGGAAATTCCCGTTCGTCAAACGGCAGGAGTTGATCGCGCCATGTCCGGCCTGTGCCGCCGCAAACGAAACGGAGAACCGCTATACACAGGCACTGGCCGCAGGACTGGCCCGCGAGGAGGTCTGGCGAGCAGTTGAGAATGGGCCCGGCCTTTGCACGGCTCACGCAGAGGCGACCATGTCTGCGGCGAAGCCCGCTGACGCCGCGCGCTTGAGGGAGTTGGAAACACGTCATCTGGTACTTCTGCAAGCCGAGTTGGAGGAGATTATCCGCAAAAACGACTATAGATTTCGCGGCGAGGAGTGGGGAGCGGAGCGCGACGCCTGGCTTCGCGCCCTTCATAAGCTGCGCCGCCCGTAAAACTGACCGACAACCTGCTTACGGAATCAGAGGCAGAAGTGGATCAGCTATTTCACGAGGCCCGTGCGGCGCATGTACTGGAGGATGAGGTCTTCAAAGGGGAGTGCGGTGGATGTGCGAAGATAGTCCACACCATAGCGATTGCAGAAAGTCTCGAGCTCGACGCAGAAGCTATTGAAAGTCTGATTGTAGCGCGTCAGGAGCTGCGGGTTGACGCTCATCTCCTTCGACTCGCCCGTTTCGCTGTCGATGATTCGGAGGTCACCGAGGAGAGTCGGCTTGATCTCCTCCTCCGCCAACGTATGCAGTACCGCGACTTGAAAGCCGCGCGCCAGCAGGGCTTTCAAGCCCTCCTGCCAGTCCGGATCGAAGAAGTCGGAGAGGACAATCGCCAGACCCTTGTATCGGACAGTGGAGGCGAATCGGCGCAAAGATGTCGAGAACGAGGTCGTGCCGCCGGGCGTGATCTTTTCCAAATAGGAGAAAAAGGGGAAGACGCCGCCTCTGCCGCGCTGCGTGGGCAGGGGCCGACCGAGGGTGCCCGCATAGGTCTGGATGCTGACCCGGTCGTAGTTGGTCAGGCTGATGTAACCCAACGCCGCCGCGACCCGCACTGCATAGTGCAGTTTCTTCGGATCGCCGAAATCCATGCTCTGGCTGGTGTCGATCAGGAGGGCCAGGTAGAGATCCTCCTCCTCCACGAAGAGCTTGAGGAACATCTTATCCGACCGAGCCGCCGTGTTCCAGTCCACGTAGCGCAGGTCGTCCCCGAGCATATACTCCCGATAGTCGGCGAACTCGATGCTCGTCCCGCGCTTGATGGAGCGCTTCTCGCCCTTCATCTGTCCGGCGAACGGGCGTCGGGTGGCCAGGGAGAGCCTCTCCAGCTTTTTGAGAAATGTCGCATCGAGCATCGCGCCCACGGGTGGCATAAGATCAAGCTCCTCCGAGAAAGCCGTTCGGGCTGCGTTTCTGCGGGGTGGAAGTGTCTGTTGGTTTGTCGCCGCGTTTGGGCTTCGGCAGCTCTTCCTTCAGAAGTTTGCGAATCTGAGCTTCGAAGCGGCTGGCGCTGATTCGAGCCGTCGGGATAATCTGGCGCAGATGCCCGTCCCGTCCCAGGACGTAGGTGCGCGGCAAAGTGCCTGTCCAGTTGACGTCGACTGCGGCCAGGAAAGCAGCAATATCGCCATCGGCCTTCAGGAACGTAGGGAATTTCGTCCGATTGTTCAGGATGAAAGGGATAACGCGCCCTTCCCGCTGCGCAGTGGGATCGGTCGAAACGGAGATGACCTCCAGCCCTTCTGCATGGTACCTGTCGTAGAGCAGAACGAAGGCGGGATAGATCCCAGCGCTTGGAGCGTTCCAGCTTGCCCAGAAGTTGACCAGAACCACCTTGCCGTGCGCCGCTTTCACTGCCTTTTCAAGCCGCGCAACATCCGCGATCTCCGCCAGGGGTACGGCGCTAACGGGAGCACTCTCCTGCGCCCGAACGACCGGCAGACTACCCGTCATCCCAATTACGATTAATCCTGCCACCGCACCAAAAACTCGCAGGGCTGCTTTGCTCTTCGACATCATCACGTTGCTTTCCTCTGACTCCCTAGCTTAGACTACCGCCGCTCGCTCAACAGGGTTTCATTAGTGCCGCGGCGTACGGACGGGTTTGAAAATACGGGACGCTAAAAGTTTCCGCAATGTCGTTGTTGAAGCGGCTGAGGAGTTAGCGAAGTGAACTTCCATGCGGGGAAAGCTGCCCATCGACACTGTAAAGTGCCACCGCCTGACTCGCAGAACGCGTCATTCCTTATCTTCCATTACTGCTGGGGAGAGTGACGGGCGATCCAGCTCGCGGCCAATCGAGCGTTCAGGAGGCCGAGGATAACTCCGACGGTCGCTACGCCCGCAAGTCGCCCCGCGTCGCGTCGATAGCCCTGACTCCCCGCTGACCGCCAAGACGGCATGGAGATTTGCCATGAACGAGTTCGACCGTGTTCGACAGGGCGAGAAGTTTGAGGGCTACGCCTTCACTTTCTGCAAAGCCGCCTTTCTGGTACTGATCTTCCAGAGATTTTCCCTGCTCGCCCTCTCCGGACTCGCCGCTCTGTTCTACCTGCTTGCCTCCTGGCGCGGCGTCACTCGCTGGCGATGCTGGGCCAAGCCCCCTTACGTCACGCTCTTCTGGGCAGGCATCTTCGGCTGGCAGCTATGGCTATTCTTCCGCCCAACAGCCCGCTGAGCCTCGAGAAGTAGTACATCGAGCGTCCGCACAAGGTGCCTTTTGTTATCTTCGAACAGGATCTCAATCTCTGAGACCGGGTGCGGACGTTCAGGGCACGGAGGCAGGTCCAGATGTGGACGAAATGCCTTCTGGGGATAAGTGGTCTGGCTCCGCGACGGAAGGCGCGGCAGGCTGCGACGGCGTTTTGCCGGGCGGGAGGGGCGGCTGGCCGGTGGAGATGAGGCGCGCACCTCGCTGGTAAGTCAGATAGGCGATGACCCACTGAATCATGACCGAGATGCGGTTGCGGAAGCCGATTAGAAACAGCACATGGATGGCGAGCCAGGCTAGCCAGGCGATGAAGCCAGCCATGCGGACGCCGTTGGAGTCCAGGACAGCGAACGAGCGCCCGACTGTCGCGAGGTTGCCCTTGTCGAAATAGGAGAAGGGACTGGGAGGCTGCTTGCCTGCGATCCGGGCTTTGATAACTTTCGTCACGTAGGTTCCTGCCTGGATGGCGACCTGCGCGACACCGGGAAGCGGCTTGCCGACGTTCTCGGTATGCGCCGTGTCGCCGATCACGAAGACCTCTGGCAGGCCGGGAACGCTCAGGTCGGGGTTCACCTTCACGCGCCCGCCCTTATCAGCCTCCGCGCCGAGCCAATCGTGCGCCGGAGACGCCTTCACACCCGCCGCCCAGATTACATTCTTCGAATAGATTCGCTCGCCGTTGACGATCACGCCCTCGTCATCGATCATCTCGACCTTCGCCGAGTTATGCACCTCGACGCCCATTCGCTCGAGCGCCAGCTGTGCCTTGCGAGACAGATCCTCCGGGAACGTCGCGAGAATGCGCGGCCCGGCGTCCACCAGAACAATGCGGGTAGACTCCGGATCGATGTGCCGGAAATCCTTGGCGAGCGCCACGCGGGAAAGCTCCGCTATCGCGCCTGCCATCTCCACGCCCGTCGGCCCGCCGCCGACTAGGACAAAGGTGAGGTAAGCTTTGCGCCGCGCCACATCCAGCGCCAGATCCTGAAGATTATGCGGACTCTGAAACTCACTCTCCAACTCGGCGGCTTCGAACGCGAGCAGCATCTGACGTCGAATCTCCGTAGCCTGCGAGATCGACTTGAGGCCGGGCGCGTACTCCGCCCATTCGTCGTGACCGAAATAGTTGTCCTGCGCACCGGTAGCGAGAATGAGGTAGTCATAAGGGAGGGAGAGGTTGTGCATCAGCACTCGCTTATTGGCCGTATCGACGCCCGTAACCTCTGCCATCACAACTTCCGCGTTCTCCTGACCGGTCAGCACACTGCGGATCGGGTAGGCGATGTCGGCCGCGGAGAGACCCGCCGTCGCCACCTGATAGAGAAGCGGCTGAAACAGATGGTGATTGGTGCGATCGATGAGAGTGACGCGAACAGCCACTTTGTGGAGCGCCTTTGCGGCGGTCAATCCGCCGAAGCCCCCGCCTACGATCACCACATGCGGCACATTGTTTTCGCTCATATCCGACACGGCTTCCCGCCTTTCTCAACTCACAAGCGCAATCTAATCGCGCCAGCCGACGCACACTCAATATTATACCGTTCGACAGGCCGTAACGTGATCGGGGACTGAAGTCCCCGCTCTCCCCTCCAGGAATTTTCAACCCCTCGATTCAAACCCCCGCAGGAAGGGTATAGCGTTCCGGTGAAATGTGTAACCAAACCGACTAACTGCGACTCACCTGTCATAAGGCAGAGCGTGGGCAGCACACTACTATAGTGTAAACGCCGGATGGAGTGGCTTTGTTTCCGCTGGCAACTCCGTGCGCGATGTCAGCGATCATTTGACAGAGGTAATGCGAGTGAAGATTTCCGCACCATGGATTTGCGTCGGGTTCGGGTCGGCGGCGTTGCTGACCCTGGCTGGCCTTGCGCCGTCCTCCGCGAAAGGTCAGGCGGCCGGGAAGAGACCAGCGGACGCCGACTCCTCCGCGTTTTTCGAGACGAAAGTGCGGCCTCTGCTCCTTGAGCGCTGCTCCGCCTGCCACGGCGAGAAGCAGCAGGCGGGCGGTCTGCGTCTCGACAACGCCGCTGGGCTCGCGAAGGGCGCGGCATCAGGGGCAGTCGTCGCGGCAGGCGATGCCGTCAACAGCACTCTGCTGAGGGCCGTCCGCTACGACGGCAAAACCAAGATGCCGCCCTCCGGCAAGCTTCCTGCCGAGGAGATCGCGGCGTTGACGGAGTGGGTCAAGCGCGGCGCAGTCTGGCCTGTGGCGCAGAAGACCGCGACGGGCGCGGTCCCCGGCAGCTTCACACTTTTGCAGCGTCAGTTCTGGTCGTTTCAGCCGGTGAAAAAATCGGCGATTCCAGTTGTCAAAAATTCGGCCTGGGTACGAAACCCGATCGATGCGTTCGTGCTGGCACGGCTGGAGGCAAAGGGCCTGAAGCCCGCGCCGCCCGCCGACAGGCGCGCCCTGATTCGTCGGGCCAGCTTCGATCTGATTGGTCTGCCGCCCTCCCCCGAGGAGGTGCAGGCGTTCCTCGCGGATCGGTCGCCGAACGCGTATGAGAAGGTCGTGGACAGGCTGCTGGCCTCGCCGCGCTACGGAGAGCGCTGGGGCAGGCACTGGCTGGATGTGGTGCGATACGCCGACTCCGCGGATGCACGGGGAATAGGCAGCGAAGGCGACTTCAGCGAGGCATGGCGGTATCGTGACTGGGTTGTGGAAGCCCTCAACCGCGACATGCCGTACCGAGATTTCATCATGAATCAGATCGCGGGCGACCTGATGCCCCCGGAAGTTGCACCACGACCCGGAGGAACCAGGCTGGCGGGCTTGGACGCGCCCGCGCAGGGCGAGATCAACATACCCGGAACCATTGCGACAGGAATGCTGGCTCTCGGCAACTGGGGCAATGGCGACGCCGATAAAGACAAGATCCTGACAGACATAGCCGACGATCAGGTGGACGTCGTCAGCCGTGGC
>JANXLO010000182.1 GCA_025355115.1 Chthonomonadaceae bacterium | reverse complement strand
GCTCGGTTGGCGTTCAAATTACGCTTGAGCTCTTCAAGCTCCTGCTCGGCCAGACGTATCTTCTCAGGATTATCCGTAGCATCCTCTGCGATCCAGGACTGAAGCAGCGCGATTGCGGCCCTATTCCGAGTGTTGATCTCTTCAACTTGTCTCTCCGGAGTCGAAGCCGGTGTATTGACGACCGGCATGGAACTGCCCACCAATTTCCTGATAATCTCGGCTGGAGGAACCCCGCGTTGCCTTGCCTGAGCAGTAATCCAGGCTTCCTCCTGAGAGTTGAAGTTAATTGTTACAGTCATCAATTACCACCATTGAGTGAGCTGGTGCTTCTATTGTGCCAGAACCAATCGGCTAGGCCCAGGGGTGGAAGCAGACTTTGATGGCCTGCTGGCTTTCGAGGAGGTCGATGCCTTCATTATAGCGCTCGAGGGGCAAGGTGTGGGTGACCAAGGGCGTGAGATCGAGACGGTCTGAGGCGATCAGGGAGACGGCGTATTCTGCGGCGGCGCGGCTGTGGCCGGGGTAGCCGCAGAGACGCAGCATCGGGTGGTAGTGGCGGGGGGAGAAGGAGTAGTCCTCGCGTTGCACGCCGAACAGCGCGACAGTGTCACCGACGCGATCCATCAGCCACTCCACCGACTGCTTCGCGCCGACACAGTCGATACCGCAGTGCAGGGAAGCTTTTTTGGGACGGGCAGGAAAGAGCGATTCGGGGGCTGTGCGCGGATCGTGCGCGGAGGTCAGGCCAGCGTGTACGACGGCGTAGTCGCAGCGCGCAACGGAGAGATCGAAGCCGAACACTTCCGCCGCGCCCTCTGCTCGGGCCATCTGCGCGGCGATCAATCCCGCTGGCCCCAGGCCGTTGATGCCGACTATTCGGCCTCGAAATACGTTCATCTCACGCAGCATAAGAAATGTCGCGCCGACGCACATTGCCAACTCCACCGACGCCGTCGCCTCGTAGGCGAGTTCGGCAGGAACCGCTATTACGCCCTCGGCCTTCAGCACGACGAACTGCGCGTAGCAGCCCGGCTTGCCGTGTCCGGGGTCCTGCCAGGCGCTGACTCGCTCCCCGACACTCAGCCCCGTCACGCCGTCTCCGAGCGCCGCGATCGTTCCGGTCGCCTCATGTCCTGGCTGTCCTGGTGTGTAGGGGTAACGGAAGCTGTGGCCGAGAAACATCGGCTCGTTGTGGCGCAGATGCAGATCCCACTGCGGGCAGGTCGTCACTGCCTCCACGCGCAACAGGACTTCTCCCGGGCCCGGCTCGGGAATTGGAACATCCAAAATTTCCGCCTGCGGGTACGGGCCTACCTGAAGGATCTTCATTTCACCGCTCCCTCCTTGTCGCTGTACCGGTTGCCCACTGAAGCTCCGGATCGCCTCTAGGTCAGGTTCGGGAGCGGGCCTTCGCCGCAGAAGTCGGGATTGCCGAAGCGGGTGATCTGATGGCCCATGCCGTGCGCCAGAGAGAGCAGCAGGCGATTGTGCGGCAGGCGCGCGTAGTTCAGAGAGCGGCCCATTTTGAAGTCGAGGCCGTTGCCGACAAGGACGAAGGGAATGTTGTCCAGAGTGTGCGAGTTGCCTTTGCCTAGCTCGTTCGTCCAGACGATCAGGGTGTTGTCCAGAAGCGAACCGTGGCCGCCAGGCTCAGGCGTCTCGGAAAGCCTTTTGGCAAGGTAGGCTAGCTGCTCGCAGTACCATTTGTTGATGCGTGTCAGCTTGTCCTGCGCATCCGTATCGCTGTCCGGCATGTGCGAGAGGTCGTGCTGGCCCTCCTGTATGCCAAGCCAGCGGTGCCGCGCCTGACCGACCGAATTGGTGTATTGCAGCGTCGCGACGCGGGCGAAATCTCCGGCGAAGCTGTTGACCAGCAAGTCGATTTGAAGCTTGCTGAGCACCGGCATACGGTCGTTGTCCTGTCGCACGCCCGGCTCTAGCACGGGAACTGCGTGCGCAAGCTCCTTGTTATTTCCCGCCGCACGAATCTCCGTCTCCATCTCCCTTACCAGCGTGGAGTGCTCGTCGAGGATCTGTCTGTCCTGAACGCTAACCTTTGAGCGCACCTTGGCCAGGTCTTCCTTCAGGTCGTCGAGGACGCTCTTGAGCGTCTCCTGGTCCTTTGCGCGGCCGTAGAGCTTGCCGAACATCTGGTAGGGATCGTTCTCCGGCGCGACAGGTTTGTTCGGCCCCGCGTACACCATTCTCGTCCATGTGTCCGCTCTCTCAGGAACCATGACGCCGAATTCAAGCGAGCCGAAGCGCGTTCGGGTCGCCGGGTCTTTCTGCAAAAATCCCTTTATCTCCTGATCGATGGAGATGCCGCTGGACCAGCCAGCGGGCGTGTCCGAACCGCCCTGCACGTTGCCGGGGAAGAGCTCGATGCCTGTCAGCAGGCACCCAATGCCTCGCATATGGCCGTCCCCATCGCCGCGAACGCGATCCGCCACGCCGTGGAGCGTCAAGGTACGACTGCGGAACGGCTCCAGCGGTTTGAGGCTCTCCTTGAACTCAGTCAGCACACCCTCTGCATCCGGCCAGAATGTGTTCGGCACGATGCCGTCAGGGCTGAACATGACGATCAGCCTCTGCTTGCGTTTCGCCTGCGCGGGCGAAGCCAGACAGGGCATATTGGCTATGAACGGCATTGCCGCCGCGCTGACGCCAAGGTTCCTCAGAAACTCGCGCCGTGAATTCCGAAAGGTCACGCCATTTCCTCCTGCACGGGCGGGAGGGCCGCTCGCGTTCTGCCCTCCCAGCGCCGTCGCTGTGCTTATCTCTATTAAGAGTTTCCGAATGCTGAATTGTTGCGCTTCAAAAGTGCGCATAAGGCCCGGAAGCATGTCCGGGCCGTAGGCGCGGACCGGCTGCTTCACCAGATGCTGAAACATCTTCTCCACAAAGGCCGCATGGGCCTCGTCGCTGCCCGCCAGATAGCTCGACAAATCGCGAGCACCAGTGAACTTGACCGGCTGCCCGGAGCGAGGCTTGTAACCGCCCGTGCTGTCCACCGGCTGCCCGTTCTCGGCCGTCCGTAACCGCCCGATGGCGTCGAAGCGTTCCAGAGCGAAGCCCAGTGGATTGATCAGGCTGTGGCATCCGCTGCAGGCAGCGGGTGTTGTCTGAAGCGCCACACGCTGCCGGGTCGTCATGTTGGGGTGCTGCTCCGCGGCGAGCGGCACGAACGCGGCGGGTGGCGGCAGAAGCACCCTTCCCAAGAAGTTGCGAGCGATGAGAACGCCGCGATGGATTGGCGAACTGCTAGCTACGTATGCCAGGCTCGACAGCAGATAAGGATGTGTAAGCAGGCCCGAACGCTCCGACGGATCTAGCGCCACGGGCTGGAAAGGCGAATCAGGTGGCAGATCGACGCCATATATTTTCGCGAGCCTGCCGTTCAGGAACACTTGGTTCGACTGTAGCAGCTCCCGATAGTCCGACTTCTCGCTCCAGACCACAGAGTCCAGTCCAAGCTCCAGCGATGTGCGCAGGTCAGCCGCTACTTCCGAATCGAAGCCGGGGAAGAGCTTCATGCTTTTGGCGAGATCGGGATACTGATCTGCCTTCAGCCATAGCATAAAGAATTCGCGCACTTTGGCCGCCGTTCGCGGATCGGCTGCCAGGCGCTCCGCCTGTTGCCGCACCTGATCGCGAGTGACGAGTTCACCGGCCGCTGCGGCTTTCAGCAGCGTCTGATCCGGAATGGTATCCCATAGCGCGTAAGAGAGCCGCGAGGCGGTGTCGTAAGCGTCCGATGTTGTCGAGCCAGCCTCGCGATACAGGAAGCGAGGCGACTTGAGCGTCAGCAGCACAACTCGCTTGACGGCAGCGACGCCGTCGGGCGCGCTGCTGAACTGTCGATCCACGTAGAACCCGGAGACCTCCGGAGTGAGCGGCCGCCGAAACGCCCGTTCGACGAATTGACGGCAGAATTTCCTCAGCCGTGTATCACGATCAGGGGCATCCTCTGCGGCCCCGGAAAGCGCACGCAGATGAGACGTCACATATCCGGCTGTCTCGAGTGCGGACGTCGTAGTCGCCTCATCCCAGGCTTTCGATACGGAGGTGCCGCGCTCGTAGCCGATGCTGCGGTCATCCGGCGGAAACGGCGTGGCGGGAATATATGTCGCTTGACACGACGCAGGAAGCAGACAGCGGCTTGGAATAACCGCTTCCGCCTGATGCGGCCGTCGCCAGCCCAATATAATGGAAGCCTTTGCGGCCGGCTTGTTCTTCTGCTTCTCGGTATCATCGACGCCCTGAGTGGACTTCGTGAACTCCATACGCAAAGGATAGCTCCGGCCCGCCAACAGAAAGCGCGAGGCATGGAACTCGTTGTCGTTGCCGGATTTGACCCAGGCATCGATAAGAGGCTGATCGTTGTCATTCAGCCAGAGCCTGACCGCATGTTCGCTATGGACTACAAACTCATACTCGCCGGTCTCAGGTGCGAGCAGGCTGCCCTCCCAGCGAATGGAGAATTGATGAGGCTCGAACTTGTCCGGGACCGGCCCCGCCTGCCCGAAATCGAAATGCACCTCCGGGTCGACTCGCTGGAGCACTCGCTCCCCATTATTGAATCGCTTTGCGCGGAAATACTCCGCCTGCAAGCCCCGCTGTGCATCGATGGGAGGCGCAGGATCATGAAAGCTGCTGAGAATATCCGCGACTGAGTTCCGAAACTGGCGCACGGTCAGACGTGATAGAATTACTCTTGGTGGCGCGTTCTTGGCCTGAGCCACCGGCGAGTAGAAGGCATCGTAGAGAAATGCAGCCGCTTTTCGTGCGTCTTCCCCCGTGCATTTCTTCGGGCCGGGCGGCATGCTCTGGGCGATGAAGCGGCTGAGGTCGCTGACGGAGCGCGAGCCGATCAGGGGCTTTGCATACTGCTTCGTGCCCTCCCCATTCGCGCCATGACAGGAGGCGCAGCGCGCTGTGTAAATTTGCTGTCCCGTTTTCGCCGTCTTTTGGACGGCACGTTGCGCGGGCAGGCGTGGCCATAGCGCAGTCATCATTAAAAGCGCCACGCCAGCTGTCCGATAGGCTGTAGATAGGGTGTTAGTCTTGAAAAGCATAGTGGTTTGTTATAATTGTCTGAGGAGCGACGCCATGAAAGTGACTCATCTCCTTCGTCCTGGATGCCGACGCCGCTACCATAATTATACGACAGAATTTCGCTCTATGCGCAATTGAAGGGGAGTGTCTGGAGATTTCTCTCTGCTTTTTGTAACCCGGTTCACTACCCGACACATTTTGAGTTGAGGCCGCCGCTTGGGTATTCTTGTTCTTACCACAGTTCAGGAGTACCCGATGAGCGACAGCCTCAAACGTTATTTTGCCGTACAAAAGGCCTTGAAGTCACTGCGTCCCACCGAACCGACAGGCAATGTGGCTCGACATCTCAATACCTTGACCATGTTCATCGCAGGCATCATCGGCAGTCAGAAGTGTCACCTGCCTGCCGTGGCCAAAAAAGTGCCGATCGGCGGCAAACCTCAAAGCCGGGTACGACGGCTCGAACGCTTCGTCGCCAGCAAGGCCATCGACACCCAAACCTGCTATCTGCCCTATGTGCAGCTTCTCCTAAAGAGCCTGCTGGAGGGACCCTGGGTGCTGGTCATCGATGGATGCGAAGCAGGACGCAACTGTGTCCTCTTGTCCATCAACGTCGTCTGCAAGAAGCGGGCATTGCCGCTGTGCTGGACGGTCGTCAAAGGCAGGAAAGGACATCTCTCGGAACAAACGCACAAAGCACTGGTCGAAAAAGCGGCCGACTTGCTGCCTGCCGGTCAGTCCATCGTCTTTTTGGGAGACGGCGAGTTCGATGGAACCGATCTCCTGGCTACGCTGCACAAACTCGGCTGGGAGTATGTCTGCCGCACCGCCAAGAATGTCTTACTGACCGAGGCGGGCGAACGCTTCCAACCCACCGACTTGATGCTGGCTCCCGGCGACCGGATCGAACTGCCGGAAGTGGGCTTTACCGCCGAGGAGTACGGCCCGGTTCTGGCAGGGATTGTCTGGGAGGTTGGCTGGAAAGAGCCGTTGATCCTGGTTTCCAATCTGGACTTCCTCGTGGAAGCGTACGATTGGTATCGGCAGCGTTTTCGGATCGAGACGTTCTTTTCGGACCAGAAGAGCCGTGGCTTCTATCTGGGCCACAGCCACATCAGTGACACGGCCCACTTGGAGCGGCTGTTGATCGGAACGTGTCTGGCGTATTTATGGATGGTCTGCCTGGGCGCTTGGGTGCTGCAAACGGGACGGTTATCTTTGATCCATCGCACGGATCGTTGTGACTGGAGCCTGTTTCACATCGGTCTGTGCTGGATCGAGTACTGCCTCAACGAAGGGCTGCCCATCTGGACGCATTTTATCCTCTACGACGGAGGGCTAAAATGTGTCGGGTAGTGAATCCTGGGACTGGATGAACGGCGATTCAGTGCAGGCGGACTTTGACTTTTATCTCGATAGAATCAGGCAGAATGGCGGAACAGCGCTTGATCTAACGTGTGGAACGGGCAGGCATCTGTTGCGGTACTTGCATGCAGGGCTAAATGTGGAAGGCGCGGATTCGTCCGAGACGATGCTCGCCCGATGTCGTCAAAAGGCGGGTGAGCAAAAATTGACTCCCATACTCTATCAACAGTCGATGCAATCACTCGACCTGCCGCGTACCTACCATACGATCTTTATAACCGGCGGCTCCTTCCAGTTTCTCGCAGATCGAAGGGATGCGATGGAGGCGCTCCGGCGAATTCATCGCCATCTGGCGCCCGGCGGACAACTGCTGATGGAGACGTTCGTCCCGGACGAAGCCTGCGATTTGTCGTGGGATGCTCAGTTAGGTCAACATGACATCGGTAAAGTCAGCAAATGGGGGCCGACCACTCTGCCGGACGGCAGCAGTGTTGCCGTCGAGGTCTGGATGGACAGTATCGACCGGCTCGAGCAGATCAAAACAGACAAGCGCCGATATCAGCGTAGCCTGGAAGGCAAACTTTTGGAGACCGAACTCCACCTTCTGCATCTCCGCTGGTACGGCAAACACGAGTTGAGCATGATGATGGAGGATGCTGGGTTCAAGGATGTCTTCGTGCATGCCAACTACACGGACGAACCGGCAACTGTCTTGAATTCTGAAACGGTCTTCAGTGGTAGTGCCTGAGGATGACTGCGAGACTGGCGGATACCCCCGCGTCCCTGAACAAAACATGCTCTTAAAGGAGGCCGCGTTCTTTGAGGGAGACCCAGCGGTTGTCGCCGATGATAATGTGGTCGAGAAGTTCGATGCCGAGAAGCTGACCTGCCTCCGCGAGGCGCTGCGTGATTCGTCGGTCTTCGGAGCTTGGGGATGGATCGCCGCTCGGATGGTTGTGGGCAACGATGATGGCTGCGGCGCTGGCTACGATGGCGTCCTTGAAGACTTCGCGGGGGTGGACGAGGCTACTGTCCAGAATACCGACGGAGACCGTCATGACTTTCATCACTTGATTTTTGGTGTTGAGCAGCAATGACTTGAGATGCTCTTTCTTCACGTCGCGAAGCTCAGGCATAAGCAGGTTGGCGACATCCTGTGGCGAGCGGATGACGAGCTTGTCGTTCTCG
>JANXLO010000178.1 GCA_025355115.1 Chthonomonadaceae bacterium | reverse complement strand
AGTGAAGTCGCGCCCGAGACGCCCGTTGAGGAGAAGGTGTAAGTCTTCCCTACTTGTATGGGGCCGTTGTCCGCCAGGATTATCTGGTAGGTGCGTGAATTGATGCCCGAGATGCTAGTCCCGGTGACGGTGAACAGTGTGAACCCGCCCGCGCCAGTGCTGGTAAGAGCCGCGGCAATGGAGGAAGCGAACGCGCCGGTGTTGGCGTTCGTTCCTGAGGGATTGGAGGCTGTCGTGTTCACTGCCCCTTTGCCGGCAACCGGGTTTGAATTGTTCGGTGACGAGGAGCCTCCTCCTCCGCCGCAGCCTGTTAGCATTGCGCCGCCAGCCAGACTCAGCACGGTGATAAGGGAGAGCATCCCCGCGCCCCGGCGGGCGGAAGCGACGGGGTTGGTGCGAACTCGAAGTGATCGGAACGATTTTAGTGCGGTCATTGCTGTGAGCCTCCTGAAGCGAGATAGAGTTGAAATGAACATCGGAAATCGGCTGATAGAAAGGCCGCGTGCAACATCCGTTACACAGTCCGGCACAGTTCTCTGTCTCAGCCACGTTCATTCTACAGCCTGACCGTATCAACATCGTATCATGCAGGATGTCCAAGTAGACAGCCTCAGGAAAATCAGTGGGACTCAGTCGCTATCGGGGCGTGGGGCGACCGAGCTCGAACATGGCATCGGGCTTGACGCGAGTGTACCAGTCGCCGCCCATGCGACCGATGTAGTCCACTTTTAGCGGATCGACATGGCCGTCCTCAAGCAGCCACTCTGCCGCATGAAAGTAGACCACTTCGCCAATCACATAACAGGCGGACATCGGGCCTTCGCCATGGGGGACTATCTGGTGCAGGCGACATTCAAGCGCCAGAGGGCTCTCCATCACATGCGCGGGACGCACTTTTACGCCCGCTCTCTGGGTAAAGCCAGCCTCTTCCCACTCGCTGACGCCGTGCGGATAGGCGACGCTCGTCTGATTCATCCGCTCCCGCATCGCATAGGTCACCACGCTGATGACGTACTCGCCCGTCTCCTTGATGTTCCGTAATGTGTCCTTGGGGCTGCCCTCGCGACCGGCCGTCGGGGAGAAGACCACGGACGGCGGGGAAGCCCCGCCCGCCATGAAGAACGAGAATGGAGCGAGATTGGCCTGCCCTTCCGCCGAAATCGACGAGACGAACGCGATGGGACGGGGTGAGACGCAGTGCAGCAACAGCCGATAGGCCTCCAAACCCGACATCGATGTCGGGTCGAATCCTCTGAACTCTGTTTCGCTCAAATCACTCTCCTCTTAAGATGCTCGCGCAGGGGTCATTGCCCGACCGCAGTCATTCGAATATACCCTCAAAACGGCGATCCCGGAAGGCGGCAAGGGCCGGGAACTTTCAGTCGTTCCCGGCCCTTCCCGCGCTATTCCGAGTCCAAGCCTCACCAAAACATCAGCGGAGTTTGAACCGGAACTGAGTTGTGTCGGATTTCTCATCGGTCGCGCTGACGGCGGTCGCTGAGATCGTGTAGTCGACGTTGCGGTTGGAGAACAGGTTCTTCAGGTCGATCGGCTCTGTCTTCCAGTTGCCGTTGCCGTCCGCGGTCACCACCGAGTCAGCCGCGGTTCCCTGCACCGGCAGGAGGCCCAGCACCTTGCTGGAGTAGTCGACCTTCACGCGCACCTGGGTGTGCGGCGCCGCTTTGCCCCGAATGACCAGCGGGCTTGTCATCGGGTCGCTCTTCGTTGGAAACGTGATGACAGGAGCGGTCGGCTTGCCGGTGTTGACGCTGATCGCCTTGTCCGCCTGCCGAGTGAACTTCTGCCCATCGGGGAGCGTGAGGCGCGTGGACAGTGTGGCGTTCTGAACGTCATCGCCTTTGCGGATCGTGTAGTCTGTAGAGTAGTGACCGGCAGGCGATTCTGTCAGCTTCACTCCTTTGATATTGCCCAGACTGAACACCGCGGAGCCGCCGGGCAGGCCTTCCATATCGACATGCAGCACATCACCGGGCTCGAGCGTCTTGCCGGCATTGTTCTTCAGCGAGCGAATCCCCGCGCTGCCGTCACTGGCGAGTACGTCGAACTTCCATTCGGTGCGGGCCTCGTTCGTTGCCTTGTCGTTGATGGAGAGAATCACTCTGGTCTCGCCGGGAGGCAGGGGATCCGAAGGCGTGTACGAGACGAAAGTGCCGGTGACGCGGGCCTCCTTGGAGACGTCCTGCCCGTTCACGACAAGGCGCATCGATGGCGGCCAGATTCCGCTTCCCTGATCCTCGAAGGCGACCGTGATGTTCGGGCGACCGGTGGTCACTTTGGTGTCGGGCTCCGGAAGGCGGTCGAGGATGGTCGGGGGCTTCGAATCGACGGAGAGTCGTCCCTCCGCCTGCATCGCAGGGGATGCCTTGCCGCCGATTTTAAGCTCTCCGATGACGGAGGCTTCCTTTAACTGCACTGCTTTTGTCGTCGGAGCAGTCCATGAGCCGACATACTTGCCGGGCTGCGTCTCCTTCATCGACACCGCTTCAGTCAGGCCTGGAACGCGGAAGGAGGCTTCGCCGCGTGGAGTGCCCGTGAGCTCCACGCTGACGGAGTGGCCGGGCTGAAGCCAGCCGTACCAGTCGTCTGCCTTGAACGTTATGCGCTCGATTTTCGGATCTGCCGCATTGACGGCCTGCGCGGGCGGGTTGGTGTTGGCGATGTCATTGTGCGGCTGGCCGTCCGTCACGATGGTGACGGTGCGTGTCGCGTCGTTCCACTTCACCGTGCCTCCGAGCGCCTCCCCCAGAAAGCGGAGCGGAACCATCGTATGGCCCTCGATCTCCTGCGCGGGAACATCGAGGGTCACCGATTTGCCGTTGACCATCGCCTGCCGGTCGCCCAGATGCAGCTCTATGTCCATGCTGGCCGTCGTCGCGACGACTGATCGGGTGGAGGGCACCCAGGCCACCTCCGCCCCTAGCTTCTCCAGAACACCGCGCACGGGAACGAGCGTTCGTCCCTGCACCTGAAGCGGGCCGAGGCCGGAGAACACGACCGGCTGGCCGTTCACCATGACATTGATGCGCTGTGCGAAGACGCTGCCGGAACTGAGAACCAGCAGTGCGCTCATGCCTATGCCAAGGCGACACAGTGCGCTGAGGCTTAAATGAGACGGTCGGGCGACTTGCCTCGTTGAGAACGTATTTACAGTTGTTTTCATAGTTTCATTTCCTTATGCGAAACAGACCGGAAGTGCGACCACTGTCGCGCCTTCCCGTCTGAATTGCCTGCTTGCGCGGAGAGGTTCTTTTTCCCTGTGGGAGCCTTCATGTTCTCGATAGTGAGAGTGAAGATCTATGGGCTGCTCGGCTTATCGGAGCCGGAAGCCGCATTATCCGGTGCGGGGGAGGTCGCAGGCGGGCTCTTCCCCGCTCCTGCATCCGTAGTGCCAGCTGCACCGGCATTGCCAAATTCTGGAGCGGGGGCCACATTGCCACCCGAAGGGGGCTCCGTTTGCGCCGTGCCAATTGCATCCGCCCCCCCAATGCCGACGGGGGAGCTAGCGGGAGGAAGGCTGGTCGGCTCACTGCGACTGCTATGAGCGGTCGGCTGCGCTGGCTCGGCGGGCACCGTGATCACATGTATTGTTGGCGGGGGAGCGGGCACTGAGACCTCGCTCGGCTTGGATGATGCGGTCGGCACAGCAGTCGCCCCGCCATTTCCAGCCGCGCTGTTCGCGTTGCTCTGCCTATTGAAGTACCATATCCCCATACCAGCCAACGCCAAAATCAGCAAGATGGAAATCACGATCAGACCGAAATTAGCGGTCGAAGCGGACTTTCGTTCAGCTGCTAGATTCTCACGAAGGACAGCGCTCTCGGCGACTGACTCATTTGCGGCGGCCCGTGCCTGGTTTGCCGCAATGCTCGCCCGAAGCGCAACGGCCTCCGCGTTCTGTCGATTGTACGCCTCCGTCCTTGCGATCAGTTCAGCCACCTCCTTCTGAGCAGCCTGAGTGGCCGCTGCATTGAGGGCGATATCTCTGACGGCCTCCGCCTCCTGCCGTCGCACGTGCTCTGCGACAGCGGCTGTCTCCGCCAGATCACGCTCCACCCGCGCCGCTTGAGTGGACAGATCAGTTTTTCCAGTAAGGTTGTCGCTCATCTTCAATCTCCCTGAAGCAAAAGATTTTGCCTGAGCAGTTGCCGTCCCCGATGCAGCCTGCTGCGAATGGTTCCTACCGGGCAGCCTACATGCTCGGCGATCTCCTCGTAGCTATACCCCTTGATATCCGCCATCTCGACCGCCTGGCGATAGTCCCCAGGAAGCGCGGAGAGAGCAGTGCGGACTTTGCGGCCCGTCTCGGCCCGCATGAGTGACTGCTCGGGGAGCACACTGGGCCGTTCATCCGCAAGGCAAGAGAGCAATGTCGCCCCACCCTCATTCTCCGAGAAACGACCTCCCCTAGCACGTGAGCCGGTCGTCGCGGCGTCCAGGGAGCAGACCGTCATGCCCGCGCTGCGCCGCCAGCGGTCGATAGCCAAATTAGAAATGATTCGGAACAGCCAGCCCTCAAAGGGCCGAGCGCGATCATAACGGTCAAAGGCTGCCCAGACGCGCAAAAAAGCCTCCTGCGTCAAATCCTCTGCATCACTTGCATTGCCCATGAGGCGATAAGCTGCGTTGTAAGCTCGGCTGTAACAGCGGCGAAACAGCATTTCATACTCTGCGGCGGGATTGTTCTGGTAGCTGTGCTTACCTGCTGCACTATCGTCGCGAACTGGCAACATGGGGTCTCCTCCGGAAAATGTTAGGCATATCGGCTCTTTGCCTTCCGAACAGCAGACGGTGAACGCTAAACGAGAGTTCCCTAGTTTGATATTGATGAGGGGCAGGTGAAGCAGGCGGTGAAGAGGGAACAAACAGGCCGAGAAAGACGTCCTCTGCATACCGTGGACGGGCCTCGTTCGTAGAAAAGGCTGCACGGATTTTGCTGCCTCCGCCGTACAGGCGGGCACATGAGGAGAGACGGGATGCATCTGTCGGGAAGCTGGTATGCTCTCTCTTGTTTCGCTTTCGTAGTCGCCACGTTGTCTCTGCTGACCGCAGGCTTCGTTTTCCTCAGCGTCCTGGGGAAACTGTCGCCGCTGCTACAAGACACGCATGATGAGATTCAGGACCTCGGCGACATTGCCGCCAACACCGTCGGGTATGCCTCGGACGCCATGGACATCGTCGAGCTTCGCGTCTCGGAGACGCTGGCTCAGGTGGAGACCGGCGCGAAGACGGCTACCAACAAGGTGCTGGGCGTGGGCACGGCCCTCGCTGGCGTCTATCTCGCTTCGCGCTTTTTCGGGATACTGCGTGGCGCCGTGAAGCACCGCTCCAAGCCCAAACCCTTCTGGCGCAAACTGTTCTGACCGATCTCACTACGGCACGGGCATTCCGGCAAGCGAGCGAAATATGGTTGAAATTCGTTTTGGAACCTTCGACGCAGCGCGAGTTCGCCGCAACTTGCTTATCGCCGTCTGTCTCGCGGTGGTGCTCTGGCTGGCCTATCTTGTGCGCGAGGTCTGGCTGCCTCTCCTTATCGCGTTTCTCATCGCTCTCGTGCTCGACCCGCTGGTGGATCGCATGGAGGCCCGCGGGTGGTCACGCCTGAAGGGGTCGCTGCTTATTTTTGCAGCTTTTTTCGTCGTTACAAGCGGCACCCTGGCGCTGACCGTACCGGCCGTCATCACCGAGACGATGGCGATGACGAAGAGCATCAGCGAGTACATTCCGAGCGGGGATAGCGAGTCTGCCACTAAAGCTTCGCTTCGGCGCATCCTGAAGAAAGTCCACGCCTCCCCGGTTATGTCGGATACGGTGCTTGGCGCCAGCGCACAGATCAGCGCGGCCTTTGGAAAATCCACGACCTACGTTGGGGATGCCGCTAAGGGCGTCATGTCGAACCTGCTCTGGGTCGTTGTAATCCCCATTGTCGCCTTCTATGCCCTCAAGGACTTTCATATCATCTATGCGCGAATGCTGATGCTCGTCCCACACGAGCAGCGAAGCCTCACGCAGAACATGGTCAATGAGATCACGACGATTTTCGTCGGATATCTGCGCGGCCTGCTCGTAGTCTGCGCTCTGAATGCCGCGGCGACCGCTGCGCTTCTATTCGCGTTTCGGGTGCCGAACGCCATCGCGCTCGGCGCCATCGCCGGGCTACTCTATGTCGTTCCCTACTTCGGGCCCGTGCTAACGTATGTTATGGTGGTGGGCGCCTGCATCAGTTCAGGCGAGATCAGCGTTCAGATGACCCTCATAATCATCAGCCTGCTGATCGTACTCCACAGCCTCATCTTCGACCAGATAATCACGCCCCGCATCATCGGCAACCATGTCGGCCTGCATCCGATCTTCAGCATCGTCGCGCTCCTC